>QHNR01000168.1 GCA_003218475.1 Verrucomicrobiota bacterium
TTTTTGGTGGACCGGCCGCTGGTTTCGTCGTGATCCCAAACGGATCGAGAAAGTGTTTACCGCGATTGAGAACGGCGATGTGATAGAGGCCTCGAGGCTTTCCCGCGGATCGCGCGATCCGGTTTTGCGCATGATGTGGAATGGTCTCAATCACCAACACGCCTCCCTGCAAGGCGCACTACAAGTCGCTGCGGGCATCGAGATCAAACGCGCCGGTCGATTCCTCGTTGTCATGGACACGCTCGTAACTTTGGCGCCGTTGCTCGGTCTGTTGGGCACGATTACAGGTCTTATTAGGTCGTTCAGCTTTCTGGGCAACGAAGAGCTGGCGGTGCAAGCCGTCACCGGCGGTATCGCCGAGGCGCTTATTGCCACGGCCTGCGGTCTCGGTATTGCTATCTTCGCACTGATTCCGTTTAACTTTTTCACTTCCCGGGTGTCTAACTTGGAGTTCGAATTGCAGACGGCGGCTACAAACCTGGAAGTGATGTTAGGATCACAAACCGCGGCGCGCGAACTGGATTTCGCAGCGCAAGCCCCATCTTCCGGGAAAGGCTCGTCGATTTAAAGCTATCCAATGCACGTACGCTCGCCAATTCCTCACAAAAAAGCGCGGATCGAGATCATCCCATTGATCGACATCATGTTCTTTTTGCTTGCCAGCTTCATGATGGTGAGCTTGAGCCAGGTGCATATGAAGGGGATTAAGGTTAATCTGCCCTCAGGTGTCTCAGGCCAGACGCAGACAAAGCGCGAGTACATTAGCGTTTCTGTTGATAAGGACGGCCATTACTTCTTCGATAAGGACGAAGTCAAAGACGAAGAACTCATCAGTCGCCTTAAGAAGGTGCACGATTCAGCCCCTGATGCGAAGGTGTTCGTTCGGGGCGATCGGGACTCGGTTCATCTGAACGTTACCCACGCGCTCGACATAATCCGCTCGGCTGGTTTTTATAAGATCTCGTTTGAAATTAGGAGTGAATCGCTCAAAGGAGTTCCGGGACCACCCCACTGATCGCGCATGGCAACAACGGAAGTAAAACCGCTATTTTACCGGCCACCGCCTCGATGGTATTTCTGGACTGCCCTTGGTGCTGCATTGGCGATCCATCTCACAGCCGTTGCAGTCTCTCAAAGACATGAGGCGCCTGCGGTAGAGCTTCCTCCACAGCCGCCTCAAGTCGTCGAGGCGGTCTTAGCGCCACCCGAATCGACTCCTCCGCCAGAAGATATTCCGATCCCGGAGCCTCCACCTCCGCCAGAGATTCAACCGGAATTCGTCGAAGAAAGAACACCGCCACCGCGGCCGCCACAACAGAACGCGCAAAAATTTACGCCTATCAAAGCTCCTGGGCCGATGTCGATGTCTCGAGCAAAAGCGCTCGCCGTGTATGCGCCGCGTCCGCAGTATCCCTACGAAGCGCGCTCGCGGCACGTCACTGGTAGTGGAGTGATCGTCGCCCAAGTGGATGCAGCTAGCGGCAACGTGACTAGCTGTTCCGTCTCGTCAAGCACCGGGAGCCCCATTCTGGATAACGCCGCCACTAGCGCGTTTCGGCAGTGGCGATTTAGACCTGGAACAGTTTCCAAAGTTAACATTCCCATCACTTTCACCATGACCGGCGCGTCCTACTAAATTCCGTAATATGAGACTAGCCTCGCCAGTTCCGCACAAACGAGCGCGTATCGAGATCATCCCGTTGATCGACATCATGTTCTTTCTGCTTGCCAGCTTTATGATGGTGAGCCTGAGCCAGACTCACATGAAAGGCATTCGCGTGAATTTGCCGGCTGCGGTAGGGCCGCCGCCAAGCGGGGTGAAGGATTTTGTTTCCATAAAAGTGCTGGAGGGAAATGCTGTGTTCTTCGATAACCAGTACGTAGCAGACGACCAAGTTCTGCCACGCCTATTTCAGCTTCACAGTGCAAATCGGGACATCAAAATCTCGATCAGCGCAACGCCGATGGCCATCTACGGTGACGTCATCGGACTGCTCGACAAGGTTCGCTCGGTCGGAATCACAAAGGTCGGTTATCAGATTAGAGCAGCTTCTGGCGTTGCGCCTGCAGGTGCTGCGCCGCCGACAGGTGCCGCACCACCACCACCACCGCAACCCTAGGCTGCAGGGGCCGTTAGTCTCCTACGATTGAATATCCCGATCGCTTCTTTGCTGATCGGGGCGGGCTAATAAGAATGCGCCTAATTTTTCCAACGCGCGAGCCCTGTGGCTCAATTGGTTTTTTTCCGCAGGTTCAAGCTCACCAAAAGTTCGTTGGAAGCCGTTTGGAATAAAAATCGGATCATATCCAAATCCGTGCGACCCTTGCGGTCGATTAGCGATTTGTCCCTCAACAAGCCCTTCAAACATTCCGAGAACCTCGCCTTTGCGCGCCAACGCCAGCACGCAATGAAATCGGGCTCGATGTACGTCCTTCGGAGCGCCAACTCGCCCAAGCTCTTCCAATAACTTCTCAATTTTTTCGTTGTCACTCGCGGCCGGTCCCGCGTAACGCGCGGAATAAATTCCCGGCGCACCATCGAGAGCATCGACCTCCAGCCCGGAATCGTCCGCAACGACAAAGCCAGGTATGTGCTTGGAAACTGTCACAGCTTTGAGAATCGCGTTATCTTCAAAAGTTCTTCCCGTCTCCGCAATGTGGGGAACCTCAGGATGCTCAGCCAAATCGTTCACTTGGAACTGCGGCCCGAGAATCTTCCGGATTTCCGCGGTCTTATTCGCATTGCGCGTGGCGAACAAAAGCTCGATCACAATTCAAATGAATCTGGAAGCCGAGAATCCGAGAGTAAATTTTAGTTTCTTTTCCTGGGTTCCTGGGTTCCTGATTGAAATGCGATGAGCAGCGAGCGACGCAAACCATATCCATTCGACGAGATCGAACCCAAATGGCAAGCCATTTGGGAGGAGCGGCAGCTTTTTCACGCGCCCAATCCTGGTGAAAAAGGTTTCGATCCAGCGAAACCCAAATTTTACGTCCTCGATATGTTTCCGTACCCGAGCGGGGCGGGATTGCACGTTGGACACCCCGAAGGTTATACCGCAACGGACATCGTTGCTCGCCACAAACGGATGCTCGGCTTTAACGTGTTGCATCCCATGGGTTGGGACGCGTTCGGGCTGCCCGCCGAGCAATATGCAGTAAAAAGTAGTCAGCATCCCGCCGTCACCACGCGCGAGAACATCGCGAAATTCAAAAGCCAACTAAAGCGAATCGGTTTTTCCTATGATTGGCAACGAGAGGTCAACACCACGGACCCACGCTACTACAAGTGGACGCAGTGGATTTTTCTCCAGATTTACAACTCTTGGTTCAACCCGGAAACGAAGCGGGCCGAGCCGATTTCAACTTATCGCGGCGCTGATCCGGACAGTGTTCGGCTCGCTTATGTTGCTGAAGTCCCGGTCAACTGGTGCCCGGAGTTGGGCACAGTTTTGGCCAACGAAGAAGTGGTTGACGGAAAAAGTGAAGTTGGCGGGTTCCCGGTTTTTCGAAGGCCGATGCGGCAATGGATGTTGCGCATTACGGCGTATGCCGAGCGATTGCTCGATGAACTCGACGAACTTGATTGGCCCGAAGGAATCAAATTGCTTCAGCGCAATTGGATCGGCCGCAGCGAAGGCGCGGAAATCGATTTCAAAATCGACAAAAGCGATCAAAAGATTCGCGTTT
>QHNR01000169.1 GCA_003218475.1 Verrucomicrobiota bacterium
AATGCCGTGCGTTGCTTGACCGGCATTCGGTCCACCTTCTGCGATTGAGTCCACTTGTTTGGGCGTGGTATTCGGGTTGATCGTGAAGTGCCCGGCTGGAGCTGTTCCCGCGCCGCTGACCTTTGGAAACCGAAACGTGTTGCGATCGGTAATGAGGATCGTATTTCGCGCCTCGCTTGCGGGCACAGGTTTCCCGTTGTCCACGCCCCGAGTCAGTTGCCAAGTCCCAGAGAGCAACTCGTAATCTCTCTGAGCGGCAGGAGATTGCGCGACTAGGCCGCTCGATGTCATCGTTTCGCAGCCCGTCGTGATCACTGCTACGGCGCCAATTGTCAGGATGAAAATTGCTTTGAGCATGGTTGTTTATCGGAAATGTTTCCTTGTTCAGTCAAGCGTTAATTGCGAGGCAGATGTGGTGACTGCGCGACATCTTGTCAGAAAGTTCTGCGCGAATAAACTGATCGGTGCAAAGCCGCGTAGACGGAGACCCGATTGCTCCAGAGCCACCTGGCAGTTTTACGCGGCAAAGCCGCGTAGAAGGTGAGTCGACTAGTGAAAAGTCGTCGCCAAGATTTACGCGGCAAAGCCGCTGGATTTTGGCGTCGCGCGAGGAGTTGAATGGCACCGCGATTGCGTGGAGCGAAATTTGCGGGTCGGAATGCATCGCGCGGCTGCTTTCACGAAAAGGGTTTCGCTGTACAGAGGAAGTTGAAGGCTTTCTGCGCCCGCGGCTCAGCTCGCTGAGCGATCCATTCTTGCTGCCGCAAATGGGCGCTGCGGTTTCCCGCGTTCTCTCTACGCTGGATCAACATGAACGCATCGTGCTCTTTGGCGACTACGATGTGGATGGTGTGACGTCATTGGCGCTGCTCAATGAAATGTTGCGCGCTTATGGAGGCGCGCCGGAACTGTTTTTGCCGTTGCGCATCGAGGAGGGCTACGGCTTAAGTCGCGAAAGTGTCGAGCGCTGTCTCGAACAACATCAGCCACAATTGCTCATCGCCATTGATTGCGGCACTTCGTCAGTTAATGAGGTTGCGATTCTTAACGAGCGCGGAGTCGACGTGATTGTGCTTGATCATCATGAGCCGAAAGCACAATTGCCGGGTTGCGTTGCGGTTGTGAATCCGAAGCTGACTGCGTGTGGTTTTCAATATCTTTGCAGTGTCGGGATCGTCTTCAAACTTTGTCACGCGCTGCTGAAGACGCGGCCCCTTCCCGAATTCGATTTGAAATCAAAGCTCGACCTTGTGGCACTCGGTACTGTCGCGGACATCGTGCCGCTGCGTGGCGAAAACCGTGTTCTGGTGCAGCGTGGCGCAATCGAGATCGCGCAGACCTCGCGCATCGGCTTGCAGAAATTAATGCAAATCGCCGGAGTACACTCGCCAATTTTGCCCGATGACATTGGTTACCGGCTTGGGCCGCGATTAAACGCTGCCGGACGTTTGAGCACGGCGGAGAAATCTTTGCGACTCCTGCTCACGCAGGACGAAAGCGAAGCAACAGTGCTTGCAGCGGAGCTGGATCGGCAAAATCGCGAACGCCAGGAAGTAGAAACACAAATCTTTGTGGCAGCGACGGAGAAGATCGACATGGAGTTCAATGCGGCGCGTGATGCGGCGATCGTCGCGGGCGCGCGGGGCTGGCACCCAGGAGTGCTTGGCATCGTGGCGTCACGCCTTGCTCGAAAATATCATCGACCGGCGATTGTGATCGGTTTCGGCGAGAACGGCGTGGGGAAGGGAAGCGGACGAAGCATCGAAGGATTGAACTTGGTCGAAGCGCTGAGTCGTTGTGCTGACAGTCTCGACAAATACGGCGGACACGAGATGGCGGCCGGGTTGGCAATGCGGGAGGAAAATTTCGATCGTTTTGCCGAAGCGTTTCGGAGCACTGCGCGCGAGCTTCTTTCTGAAGAAGCTTTGCAACCCTGCCTGCGACTGGATCACGAGCTCACGTTCACTGACATCGACATCGAATTTCTGCGCTGGCACGAAATGTTGCAGCCGTTTGGAAATGGAAATCC
>QHNR01000170.1 GCA_003218475.1 Verrucomicrobiota bacterium
TTACTGATCCTGGATCACAAACGACTTCGAAATCACCTCACACGGGCCTTGCGGTCTCGCAGTCACTCGAGGAATTAGGTTGGATCCCACGCCCGAAAATCCTCGCACTGCGGCGTCTCGGGATTGAGACGGTGGAAGATTTGCTCACTCATTTTCCGCGGCGCCACGAAGATCGCGCAGAGTTCCCGCAGTTTCCGCGTGAGGAAAGCGACGTTCCGGTTTGTCTCTGCGGCGAGGTGATCAAGACTTCGCTGCGCCGATTTGGCGGATGGAAGAAAATCTTTGAGGCCACGCTCGAAGAATCGCACCCAAATGCTCTGAGCGAGCCGCTGGTGTGCCGATGGTTCAACCTGCATTACGTGCAGAAGATGATTGCGACCGGGCAACGCCTGGTTGTTTTTGGCAAGCCGCGTCTGCGAGGAAAGCGGATTTGCATGGATCACCCGGAATTCGAGGTTATCGAGAATGATGAGGAAATATCGATCCATTTTCGCAGGATCACTCCAATCTATCCCGCCACGGAGGGTCTTTCGCAGCGGGTGTTGCGCAGTATTGTTTATCGGCTTTTGAAGGAAGTCGCTCCCGCGTCTGGGGGACTGGAAACATTATTGCCGCGTGCACTCATGAATAATGACATGACGACGGCAGCAGCCATTCGCGCAATTCATTTCCCGAACAATTGGCAGCAATGCGAGGCCGCCCGCGAGCAGCTGGTCCTCTCTGAATTTTTTGCGATGCAGATCCTGATTGCATCGCGACGGACAAATGCATCGATCCGCATCGGCGAGGCACATTGCGGACCCGGCACATTGTTCGACGAATTTGTGAAGTCGCTTCCGTTCGAACTAACGGCCGCGCAGAGAAAAGTCATCGGGGAAATTCGGCGCGACCTGGCGGCTGCGCACCCCATGAATCGTTTGCTACAGGGAGACGTTGGTTCAGGCAAGACCTTGGTCGCGATAGCGGCCATGCTTCTGGTGGTTGAAGCCGGATATCAAGCCGCGTTCATGGCGCCGACGCAAATTCTAGCCGAGCAACACTATGATCTGCTGCGGCGCTGGCTCGATCCGCTGGGCGTGCGCGTTGCATTGCGAACGGCCGTGCGACAGGAAGAGAGCGGTCCGCTCCCGTTGTTTGCGCGGGAGCGTAACTCGGGAAACGCTGCTACTGTTCTGGGGAGCGCGCCCGTCTCGGGTGCTGGTGCTGTTGTCGCGACAGCACGAACTTCTGATGAACAGCGGTCTCACGAGAAAAGTTCGTCGTCGCGAGACGCAAAACATCTGGGGAGCACAGGCTGCCAGCCTGTCGTGTCCGGCAACCTGCCGGACACACGAGCGCATGCAAATCAAGCCGAGTCAAAATCTTCATCGAAGACTTCGCGGCAAGCTGCCGCGAAGGACAGGCTGGCAGCCTGTGCTCCCCAGAAACCGGCTATCGCCGAACCCATGTATTCCCGTCGCAACCTTCCCCACTTCGAGCGGCCATGGGTAAAATATGCAATCACGTTCGCGACGCGAAATCATCGTCAATTATCAGAAAAGGCACGCGACATCGTGCTGGAATCGGTGCTCCTCTGGAAAGACAGACGCTATGAACTGTATGCGGCATGCGTGATGCCAGACCACGTTCATCTTTTGATCGAACCAATGGTCGAGCGTCAGGATGATTCGGGGCAGTCCGTCTTTTTTTCGCTTTCGAAGATTCTTCATAGCATCAAGTCGTTTACCGCGAACCGAATCAACAAGATTGAGGACAGCAGCGAACCAGTTTGGGAAAAAGAATCGTTTGATCGGCTGATTCGATCGGATCGTGACTTGCAAGAGAAGTTCCACTACATCCTTCGCAATCCGTGGGATTCAGGCGTGGCAAAACAGAACGAAGATTATCAATGGGTTTGGACCCAGGATGACGAGGCCCGCAACAAAAGTTCGTTTCGGCGCGACGCCGAAACCAACACGCGAGACGCGTGTGCTCCCCAGACGCTCGCGCGCGACGAGCCCCACATCATCGTCGGGACGCACGCGTTGCTCTACGAATCGGTTTCGTTTTCGAATCTCGGACTTGTTGTAATTGATGAGCAGCACAAATTTGGTGTTGCTCAGCGCGCCAGATTAACGACGCGCGAACCGGCGCCCGATGTGCTGGTGATGACTGCCACGCCGATTCCGCGCACATTGACGATGACCATTTACGGTGACCTCGATGTTTCAACGATTGATGAAATGCCGCGGAACCGCGGCAAAATCGTCACCGCCGTGCGTGATGACTCGAAGCTCGGTGAGGTTCTTATTTTTCTGCGAACTCAATTGGAAGCAGGCCGCCAACTCTACGTGATCTATCCGTTGATCGATGAAAGCGAAAAATTAGACGTCAAAGCGGCAGCATCGGAGTACACGCTGTGGCGGGAACGGTTGCATCCGTTTCGCTGCGAGTTGCTTCACGGCCGCATTGCGCCAGTTGAAAAGCAGCAGATCATGGAACGCTTTCGGCGCGGCGAGACAAATGCGTTGATCAGCACGACTGTACTCGAGGTCGGTGTGGATGTCCCCAACGCCAGCGTGCTGCTGGTTGAGAACGCAGAGCGCTTTGGTCTGGCGCAACTGCATCAACTTCGGGGACGGATCGGCCGTGGAGAACATAAGTCGTATTGCATCTTCCTGACGTCGGCTCAGGCGGAAGTCTCAACAAAGCTCGCCGTTTTGGAAAGAACACGGGATGGGTTTGAAGTAGCCGAAGCAGACTGGGGGCTGCGTGGCCCCGGGGATTTGCTGGGCACCGCGCAAAGCGGTCTGCCTACACTCAAGATCGGCAACCTGAAGACTGATGCGGATTTAATGCGACGTGCCCACGCGGCCGCGCTATCGATCTTCGACGCAGATCCGTGTCTGGAATCGCCCGAGAATCAACGTTTTCGACGCCTAATTGTCGAACAACAGGGACGAACTTTTTCCAATGTCAGCTAATGAAAAATCTCGCGAAATTTTTGCTCTTTGTCTTGGTCGTCAGCGCGGGAATTTCCCTGCTGTATGATTACCGTCTTAAACACGGAGGATTAAAGCTACCGTCCGGGCGCACTCCGGAAAAGTACACGCTGGCCTCCGAGCCGAGCGTGGACTCAAAACAAGTCGCTTCGCTGGAGGCCTTGAACCGAGAACGGCGCGCGCTGATTAAAAGCGTGGTGCCGTCTGTTGTGGCGGTTAAAACATCGAAGAAGATCGGCGTTCGACGCGAATACGGGCTCGATCCGTTTGAGTTTTTCTTTCCGAATCAGCGAAGATCGCGGAACCCAAATGATGAAGCGCTGGTGCAAAATTCGCTAGGCTCTGGCGTCATCGTGACGAACGAAGGTCACATTATCACCAACAATCATGTGGTCACCGACAGGGGGGGCAATCCGGTTGATCAAATTGAAGTCCAACTAAGCGATGGACGAACACAAAAGGCGCGGCTAATAGGCGCCGATGATCAGGTCGATGTGGCTGTGCTGAAGATCGATGATCCGGGCGTCAAGCCACTGAAACTTGCTGACTCGGACATGGTGCAGCCCGGGGATTTTGTCCTGGCCATCGGCAATCCGCTGGGATTTGAGGAAACAGTGACAGACGGAATCATCAGTTCGAAAGGACGGCCGAATCGCAGCGATTTTTTCGCTGATTTGCTGCAGACGAATGCGGCAATCAATCCGGGAAACAGCGGTGGCCCGCTAGTCAATCTCCGGGGTGAAGTAATCGGCATCAACACTGTGATCGCCTCCACGACTGGCGGCTCGCAGGGACTGGGTTTCGCGATTCCGTCGAACACGGTTCGCATGTCGTTGGAAAGCTTGTTAAAGCAGGGTCGGATCATACGTGGTTATCTTGGGATCCAGACGCGCCCGTTGCAGCCGGGACAAAACAGCACGGACAGCGAAGGAGTCGTAGTTGATGGCGTAATGCCGGGATCGCCCGCGGCTCAGGCGCAACTGCAACCAGGCGATGTCATTCGCAAATTCAATGATCATGAGGTGACAAATATTCGCGCACTCAGAAGCATGGTGGCGCAGACCGAGTTGAATAAGAATGTCGAGCTGGAAGTCCTGCGTGAGGGCAAACCCTTAAAGGTGACTACTCAAATCAAGGAGCAGCCAGTTGATTACCAAACCACGGGCGTGCTGCCACGAGGAAATCAGCCGCAGGCGCAAAACCCGCGACAACCGAGCGATGAAGAAAAGGCGAGCAGTCCTCTTGCTTCGATTCGCGTCGATGAACTAACGCCCGAGATGGCGAGTCAGCTTGATCTCCCGGCCAATGTGCGAGGCGTATTGGTGGCGAGCGTCGATCCTGATAGTGGCGCGGCGGAATTGCAGAAGGGGGATGTGATCGAAGAAATCAATCAACAGCCAGTCACATCAGTTTCGGACTACAACAAGATTGCTGCCTCACTTGATCCGAGCCAGCCGCAAGTCTTATCGGTTTGCCGACATCGGATACGTTCGTTCCTAGTCTTGCGACCGCGGTAATTTGTGTGGCCGGTGCTTGTGTCGAGCAGCGTCAGCACGCGATCGCGTGGCGCCGGCAAACGCCGGAGAGCATTTCCCAAAGCGCGTCGAGAACGCGGTTCACTGATGCTTTTACGGACGGGAAATTTTGCTTGTTGATGTAGGCGTCGAGCATCTTTCGCTCGTCGGCAGAATGCTCGCGATCTGCTTCGAGGTGAACAGTGAAATACTGATAATTTTCCGGATTAGTGAAGCCGTAATGTTTCTTCAATCCGTCAATCTTCGACACGCAGATCGCAGGAATTTGGCTCTCGTAAGCGTAGAGAGCTGCGAGACCTTCTACTGTCGATCGATCGCGGCAAACAGCGCGGAAGGTGGCAACCAAGTTCTTTGTTTCCGGCCATTTGGCTGCGTTTTGCGCATCCGGCTGAGAGACACCGAGACCTTTAGCAAACCGAAGCCAAGGCTCGGGATGATTCGGCGAGCTCGCTTCTTCATCGATCAAATTGTTGAGCAACTGTTTCCGGGTCGGTTGATCGTGGCAGTTCGCGTGCACAGCGGAAAGATAGGTCGGAAACGCTGCGACGTGATGATAGTACTGCCGCACATAATCCGCGAGCGCTTGCTTGCTTAACTCACCGCGCGTCCATGCGAGATAAAACGGATGTTTCAACAGATGTTTCGCAGCGATGTCATTGTCGATTTGGTCGAGATGTATGTTCATAAGCTTTTTGTCTTCCACAGATTTACGCAGATTTACACAGATTCAGGCAATCTCGATTTTTGCAATCTGGGAATCTGCGAAATCTGTGGATCATTTTCATGCAGATTTCAAAATGTGTTTAATGCCGCGGATGGGGATGACGACCCAGGTGGGGCGATGGTTTAGCTCGTAGCCGATTTCATACACGGCTTTGTCGAGCAGGTAGGCTTCGAGCATGATTTGAAAGTCTGCGCTGCTTTTCGGGATGAAAATCGCGCCAGTAGTCCTGTTCAAATAGCTTTGCAGAAAGACGCTGCTTATTTGGCGGTACCAGAGGTCGGCCCACCGCTCGAGGAACGGCACATCTTCTTTTCGCATGGCCGGCTGCCAAAGCGCGCTGTAAGCGGCGTACTGGAAGGAGCGCATCATGCCGGCGACATCACGCAGCGCGGACCGTTTCAGCTTGCGTTCGCTGAGCGCCCGTGCCGGTTCGCCTTCAAAATCCAGAATGACAACATCTTTTCCGGTATACAGCAACTGCCCGAGATGATAGTCCCCGTGAATCCTTATTTTCGCGGCATTGGTGCGGCGATCGAGCAGCCGCTTTTCGCGTGCAAGTATTTCCTGCTCCGCGGCGAGCACTTCCTTCGCTTCGTCTCGAAATGCCCGGGAGAGGTCCGGCAATTTCTTTTCCAGAAGAGTAAACGTTCGTCGCAACGATGTGCGCATTGTCTGATAAACAGAACGCTGCGCCATGGCGTTGAATGCCTCAGGACCGAACGCAGGATCATTTGGAGATGACGCGAGCGCGAGATGCAATTCGCCGGTGCGTTGCCCAACCAGCTTTACTTTTTCAGGGTAAACGCCGCCGATCAGCTCATCCAGCAGCGCACCCGGGGCCGCGCTTTCATTCTGAAGGTCGGCTTTGCGCCCGAGTACCCGCTCATAATAGCGACCCACCGCGTCCACACTGCGCGTCCAAACGTCGCCTTCATTTGCAGCAGCGCGTTGTAATAGGCACACGACCGTCGGTTCTGCTTTTGCCCGGCGATATTCAATCGCACCGACGAATGCTGGCACATTCGCAAAATCCGTCCTTTCGGTTAGGAACCGGTTGATTTCGACATCGGGATTAACGCCGTCCTCGATCTTGCGATAGAGTTTAAGGAAAAACTTGTTATCAAAGAGCATCGAGGAGTTGCTCTGCTCTCCGCTTACTACCTGTGAATTACCAGAGATAGCGCTTCCATCCGCCTCAGATCTGCTGGCAACGACGCCGACAAAGTCGCCAGCCCGCGCCTTCATCGGCTGGCGGCGCATGATCGCTTCGAATAATTGCGAGCGAAACGTTGCGTCCCAGACCGCGTCGAACAAAACTGCTCCGCTGCCGCCTCCGAACCGTGCAATAATCGCCTGCGGGGCGCTCTGGGAAACCGAGCGCGCCACGTCGCCCGAACCGATCTTTACTGGGATAGCATACGTTTCCGTAGGAGCATCCAGATAGCTAATCTCAATGAACCAGAGTTGCGCGCTATCCCCATCCTCGGAAATAGGAAGCTGCTCGATCACCTTGAGATCGCGAAAAGTCCGCGCCTTGGAACCGAACCAGCGACAGTTGCGGACGTACGTGGGTAAGATTTCGCGCTCGAGCTGTTCGCGCTGACTATCGTGAAGCAGGACCTCCAGCTGAGCCGACGCTTTCAGAGTCGGCACAACGCGTTTCTTCAAAGCCCGGCGAGCGTCCATCGGCGCTTGCAAGGCGAACCAGTAATAGGCATGCGGTCCAAGCGTGATGACATAACGCGATTTCCTGATCGGGCGAAACAGGTTTCGACTGAAAACCTCCATGGGCACGCACCCCACGAACCGCGAAAGATCCAACTCCGCAGACTGCGCGAAGCGCGAAAGATTCGCTACCACCACGATGGTCTCGTTTTCCCACCGGCGAAGGAACGCCAAGACTTTCGCATTATCCGGGTAGAGAAACTCAAGAGAGCCGCGCGAGAACGCCTTGAAGTTTTTTCGCATAGCAATGACTCGACGCGTCCACCACAGGAACGAAGAAAGATTTTTCTGCTGGTTCTCGACGTTGACAGCTTCGTAATGATATTCGGGATCGATGGTGACCGGCAGATAAAGCTGCTGCGGGTTCGCTCTCGAAAATCCCGCGTTGCGGTCCGGGCTCCACTGCATTGGCGTGCGGCAGCCATTGCGATCGCCCAGATAAAAATTGTCTCCCATGCCGATCTCATCTCCATAGTAGACGATGGGCGTGCCAGGCATTGAGAATAGCAGCGTGTTGAGCAGCTCGATTTTCCGGCGACTGTTTGCAAGCAACGGAGCAAGTCGCCTGCGGATACCAAGATTAATCCGCGCGTGCGGATCGGTGGCGTAAACCCGATACATGTAGTCGCGCTCCTCATCCGTGACCATCTCGAGTGTGAGCTCGTCGTGGTTGCGTAGAAACATCGCCCACTGGCAGTTCTCGGGGATCGACGGAGTCTGCTCCATTATGTCGATAATCGGAAAGCGATCTTCCATCTGCAGCGCCATGAACATGCGCGGCATGAGCGGGAAGTGAAAACTCATGTGCGACTCGTCGCCTTTGCCGAAATAAGCGGCCGCGTCCTCCGGCCATTGGTTGGCCTCTGCAAGCAGCATGCGGTTCGGGAACTTCGCATCGACGTGAGCGCGTAGTGTGCGGAGATATACATGCGTCTCAGGCAGATTCTCAGAGTTGGTCTCTTCCCGTTCGTACAGGTACGGGACGGCATCGAGACGAAGCCCGTCTACACCCATGGATAACCAGAAGTCGCAGACCTTCTCCACTGCATCATGCACGGCCGGATTATCAAAGTTCAGGTCCGGTTGGTGCGAATAAAACCGATGCCAGTAGTACGCTTTTGCAACAGGGTCCCAGGCCCAGTTCGATGTTTCGAAATCTTTGAAAATGATTCGCGCATCCTTGTATTTTTCCGGCGTGTTGCTCCAGACATAGAAATCCTTGTATACAAGGTCTTCGTTTGAGATGCCCGCACCTGCGTAGGTGGATCCGGGCCGGCCGGAGTCACCGACTCCAGCTACAGCCACCGCGCGTCGGGATTTTTGGAACCACGGATTCTGATCCGAAGTGTGGTTAATTACGAGTTCTGTGATGACGCGCAGGTTACGTTGATGTGCAGCGTCCAGGAGCGCACGGAAATCGTCGAGCGTGCCAAAATTCGGGTTGACGTCAAAATAATCGGCGATGTCGTAGCCGTCATCGCGCAGAGGGGACGGGTAGAATGGCAGCAGCCAGATTGCAGTGACTCCAAGCTCCTGCAGATAATCCAGCTTTTCGATCAACCCGCGGAAATCGCCCATCCCATCGCCGTCGCCATCGCAAAAAGTCTTGACGTGCAGTTCGTAGATGATCGCGTCCTTGTACCAGAGCGGATCGACAGATGTGTCATTGGGTCCCTGTGCCATGTGATTAACTTTTGACGCACAAAACGCGGCGCGCAATCAATGGATTTCGCAGTCGCAAAACTGGTGGACGAAGTCGCCTGCGCAGATTAAGACACGCGATTGCACCACTGTACTCGATTCTTGTTTCTAATTGCTGCAATTCTTAATTGCAAATGGAACCATCCGAAGTAATTGCTTCCACGCGCCGCAAGCCAAAGAAACGCGTGCGCCTGTCAAAGCCGCGAGCCCAACCGCGCTCTGTTGTGCCGCAACTCGAACCGGGAGCTCCGAGTGATTTCGAATTGATGAAAGCGATCCAAGCCGCTGACCCCGATGCCCTCTCTCAGCTCTACGATCGATACAATGGGATCCTGAAGGCGCTTATCCTAAGGGTAATTCACAATGAAGCCGAGGCCGATGATCTGCTGCAGGAGATTTTCATGGAAATCTGGAAACAGGCAAAAAACTTCTCTGCTCAAAAAGGCAAACCGCTTGGCTGGATGGTTACACTGGCCCGGCGCCGCGCGATTGATGGCCTGCGCAAGAAGCAGGCCTATGCGCGTGCGGAGGAACGCTTGCAAAATGAAATTGAACAGCAACCTGATGCGTGGGTGCATAACGCTACCGAAGAAGAAATCCTGCTGAGCGACACTCGCGCCCTCATCCGAAAGGTAATCAGAGGACTTCCCTCGGCCCAACAGCAGGCAATCGATCTCGCATTTTTTCGTGGCATGAGCCAGCGCGAAATCGCGGGCAAAACGAATACACCATTAGGCACTGTAAAGACGAGGCTTGAGCTGGGACTGAAAAAAATTTATGACGGCCTTAAGGAGTTGAGAGATGAACTTTAGCGAATTCCAGAACCAGGCTCGGCTCTATGTGATCGGCGCGCTGGAGCCGGAAGAAGTCGAGGAATTCGAGAACGCGCGGAAGAAGTTCGGGAAGAAGGGCGAAGAATTCATCACCAAATGCTACGCGCTGCATGAAGCATTTGCCCTAAGTTTGCGCCCGGCGAAAGCTTCTTCCACAATCAAGGAGCGGCTGATGGCTATGGTCAAGGCAAAGCAGCAAGCCTGACTGCCCGGCCTGTTCTTCCTAGCTCTCGAGCTCGCGCAGAATAAATTCCTGCAGAAAACCGTAGAAGTTCACCTGAAACAAACTCAGGTCCCGGCGCGATCCGATGGGTGAGCGAAAGTGATCGTTTAGTTCATTTTCGGTGAAATTATTTTTTGCAGCTATGACGAGGCGCGCCTGATTAAGCGCGCTCAGCCATGCATCGGCGTGCTTGGAAGGAATCCGCAGCGTGCGGTTTGCAAAGCTTTTTTCATTGCCGTTCAGTTGCTGCAAATCAGCCGCCACCGTCTCTGTCGCCGTTTGGAAAAGACGCCTTAGCTCGGGTTCGACATACATTCTCCACTCCGCGCACAATTCTGTTTGTTTTCCATTGGACGGTGCACTGAAGAGGCGCTGTTCGGCCGCCTGTACACCGTCTGGGTTCGCGCTTGCCGGAATTTGCCGAAGGAGCTCTGCAAGAAAGGGGTCCAGTTCGGAGATCTCGATGTGGTGGTTGCGCCGGCGAATTTCCATATCAGCACGTCTTCTCCAGGGTGGCAAGCAGGAGGTAACCATGCAGCTGCTGGACATATAGCTCGGCGCGCTCGCGCATGCCGCTCCACAAAATCGACCGGCCTTTCTGGTGCACTTCCAACATGTGTCTTTCTGCCTTCTCGCGCGGATAACCGAAAACCCGCTGGAAAACCATCGTCACGTAACTCATCAAGTTCACCGGATCATTGTGCACCACCACCTGCCACGGAACATCGAGCTCGTCTTCCGAACGCGTTTCTTGTTCGACCGTAGGCTCCGCCGTGGTCATGGTTCCCGCCTTCTCGTTCGAGACATGAGTCATCTCTTCGATGTCTTTGATCTGCGCCGGGCATCCGCCGTCCCGCCGTGGCCCGCAACTCATGCTGAAAAGGCTAACATACGCCGCCCTCAGTTCAAACCTGCTGTAGCCGGCATCGGTGATGCTGGATCGTGGAGATTCGTTCTGCCGGGATCATCGATCCCGGCTACAGTCGCCCAGGATTTTTGCCTGCATTTTCTCCATTCTGCGCGCGCCGAGCTGGGTTCGATCATCGAATCCATGCAGATGTAAGATGCCATGAACTATGTACAGCTGAAGCTCGTGCAGCAGCGAGTTTCCAAACGCACGAGCGTGTCGTTTAGCCATCTTAACGCTGATAAAAATTTCACCGTGTTGAAATGTTAGCACGTCGGTAGGACCCTTTTGCCCGAGAAACTGCCGATGTAACCGCGACATCCGGCGATCGGAAATGAGCCAGACGGAAATCTCCCGCAGTTTGGTCAAATCGCTCCGTTTCCGGCTTCGCAACTGTAAACAACGAGGGATGACCTTGAGCGCGAACTTTTGCAGCTCGGCAACATTGACCGGGATTTTCCGCTGGAGATTGCGCACACTGATTCGGGCCGACATTTTCCCATTTAGCGATTTAGCGATTCAGTGATTTAACGATTGCGCTTTGCACTCGTGAGCGATGCCGCAAAGATCTTTAATAGCTCTTCACATTCTTTCATCAGCGGGTCGATCAGCTTCATGTCGACCAATTCGGCTTCTACCAACAATTCGAACCAGAACAGCGTTTCATCAGCTTCTTCAGTCACGACGCTGATTTTGGAAATGAAATCAGCCGCAGAGCGCGCCCAGCATGCCGACCGGTAGTTGGCGGCGAGAGAGGTTCCCGAACGGAGAAACTGTCTCCCGATTATGCGTGCGGCTTCGTCTTTCGGGAGTCTCGCAAATGCTTTGATAACGCGGACGGCGAATTTCTTCGCTCTGTCCTGCAACTGCTTAGCTTGATTCAGTGTGTTCATAGCCAATCGTTAAATCACTAAATCGCTAAATCTTTAAATTCTTTTCACGCCGGCGGTCTTTGCTCCGATTGAAAGTTGCGCGTGATCAATCGTGCGCCTTTGTCGAAGGTGAGATACGCCCACGCCCATTGAAAGAGGACGACCAAGCGGTTGCGGAAGCCAACCAAAAAGACGATGTGCACAAACAGCCATGCCAGCCACGCAGGAAGACCGCTGAGATGCATGAACCTTAAATCCGCGACAGCTTTGTTCCGCCCAATCGTCGCCATTGTTCCCTTGTCCCAATAACGGAAGCGTTGTGGCTTACGTCCGTGTGTCATCGCTAGTACATTGCGCGCGGCGTGGCGGCCCTGTTGCATCGCTACTGGCGAGATTCCCGGCAACGGCTTCCCAGTTTGATGCGGAAAATTTGCAAGGTCGCCAATCACCTGGACTTCTGGATGCCCGGGAATGGTAAGGTCGTCGTTCACGATGACGCGGCCGACGCGGTCAACCGGTGCGCCGAGCGTTTTCCCGACGAACGACGCATTGTTGCCGGCCGCCCAAATTTTCACGCGGCAAGGAATAAATTCGCCGTTCACTTGCACTCCTGCCTCGCTAAGATTCGTTGCCCGTGCGCCGGTGCGCACTTCCACCCCCAGGTCCTCCAGCTGTTTTCGCGCGCTGGCTGATAAGTCCTCTGGATAAGCGGCCAACAGACGTGGTTCGCCTTCTATGAGAACGACACGCGCTTCTGATGGATCGATGTGGCGAAAATCCTTGGCCAACGTGTGGCGGGAGATCTCTGCGATCGCTCCGGCCATTTCAACCCCCGTGGGTCCGCCCCCGATGATCACGAAATTCAATGCCGCACGCCGCGCGGCTTCATCTGTGATTTTTTCTGCATACTCGAAGGCCAAAAGAATCCGGCGGCGCAGCTCAATCGCGTCCTCGAGACTTTTTAATCCGGGGGCGAGTTTTTCCCACTCGTCATGTCCGAAGTAGGAATGTCGAGCACCGGTCGCGAGGATCAGGTAGTCATAATCGATATCCAGATCGACCGTTTTTACTTTTTTGGCATCGACATCAATGGATTGCACCTCCGCAAGGATCACTTCCACGTTCCTGCATTTGCTCAGGACTGCACGCACGGGGGCAGCAATGTCGGCCGGTGAGAGTGCGGCTGTCGCCACCTGATAGAGTAAAGGTTGGAAGAGATGGTAATTTGTGCGGTCGATCACCGTGACGTTTACATCTTTACAGGCAAGCTTTTTGGCTGCCTCGAGCCCGCCAAATCCAGAACCGACAATGATGACGCGCGGTTTTGAATTCATTCAGTGATTAAACGATTCAGAGATTTAGCGATTAGCCTGGTCGTGTGAGGCATCCTCAAATCTCGCTCATTTTTCGGTCAATCGTTAAATCTTTAATTCGCTAAATCGCTAATTGTGCTATGCTTCGCGCCCTATGCCGAAGTCAATTGCGCGAAGCAAAACACGTAAGGCAGTAGCCAAACGTTTTAAAATCACAGCGCGCGGCAAAGTGTTGCGAGCGCACTCTTCGCGACGCCATTTGTTGTCCGCTAAAAATGCCAAGCGGAAAAGGCGGCTAAGCAAAGCAGCGCGCGTGGACAATACGGACGTGGCTCGAATCAAGGCAAACCTGCCTTTCGGCTAAGCACTGCGCGCACCAGTTTTCCTGATTTAGTATTGGGGAGCGTCCGGCGGCGGTAGCGCTTCTGTGCTAGCCCGCCTTGTTCTGGTCGTCATGGTCGTGCTCGTAGTGGTCGCGCCGTACCACTGCCGGGCAGCCTCTAACGAATCGGGCGCAGGTTCTGGACTGTAGAGATCTCGCCGATTAACCAGCGTGGTGCAGGAGTTCGCGGCACCGAAAAGGACAATAACCAGAAGCAACCCCAGCGCTTTCACGGCGTCGATGCAAACAGAAGCGTGATGGCTTGTCAATACGCCAATTTTCGCAGAAAGCGCCTGCTTAGTTTACCCGCCGTGGCGGGAGAGCTTTCGGAGTTCGTGGTTGCACGTTGCGATTCTTGCGAGGAAATTTGTTTTCCGTCAGGGGCTATGGATTGAGGACTTACGAATCCCGCCAGGGCAGGAATGCAGCAACGGTAGTCTGATCCTCCTTGCCGTAGTTCTCTGGCGGACTTTTTTACAAGGTGGCGCGAGCCTCTGGCCCGCCGCGGCGGGCCAGACGCATGCGGTACTATGAAGCTTCTCAAGGTCAAAACGGCGCGCTTTTCGCAGGTCGTCGAAAAATGCGGTAAGCCGCAGGTTTATACTCTCTGGCAAAAACCGGCTGCGGATCGTCATCTCCAAGCGCAAATAAAGAAGAATCGCGTGATGACAATCCTGAAGAGCGAGAGCGGAACAGATTTCGGAATGGTTGGGTTCAAAGAAAGAAAAGGCACAACCTATCTCGTTTTTCTCAAATCGCTGAAATGGTTCGCAGACAAGCGGATCGTTGGAATCGACTGGTCGCTCGCGCGCGAGTAGTCGCGCAAAGATGGGCGAAAGATCGTCACCCCAAGTGTTGTAGCGTCCGCTGTCCTCAGCGGAGTTTTGCCTGCCGCCTGCAGGGTGATGCGCTGAGGACAGCGCACTCTACAGCCGGCGACGCCTATCCCGGCGGCCAGGCGAGCGCACGCTTGCCCAGCAAATGGACATGCAGATGTGGCACACTTTCACCCGCGTCAGGCCCGCAATTGATCACGACGCGGTAACCTTTCGACAACTCCAGTTTCTTTGCCATGTCGCGCGCGACCAGCAGTAATTTGCCAAGCAGCGCGCGGTCATCATCCGTCGCGTCCGTCAAACGTGAAACCACCTTTTTTGGCACGATCAGTACGTGCACGGGCGCTTGCGGGTTAACGTCGTGAAAAACGACTGCGTCGTCATCCTCCCAAATAATTTTCGCCGGGATTTGTCGTGCGATGATTTTTTCAAAAATCGTCATGGTTTTTCAGAGCTTGGAGTGTCAGTCACGGCATCGCTGTAAATCTGCGCAATCTGGCTGTAATTCAACGCGATTTTGTAAATGTCATTCCGAGGTCTCCCAAATACGAGAGTGATTTTTGGTGTAGGGATGACATGGTGCGAGCATGGGTCGCATCAACGCAACCCAACGCGGCTGCTCGACAAATCCAACCCCTCACCTTGATCCTCTCACCTTCTTCGAGGGGAGAGGCGACAAGAGCACCCTCGTGGACTGATCCTGATTTTGAAAGACTTAGAAATATGATGTCATCAGCAGCGAAGTCGGGGAACCCCGTGGCACAACTCGACGGTAACTTCGCGAGACGCCTCGACGGAGTCTGTCCTGAGCGAAGTCGAAGGACCTCGACAGGCTTTCAACGCACTGAGCAATCCAATCGCGCAAAATCAGGCGCCGATGTTAGTCTTTCGCGGACGAAGCAGACAATTTCCTCGCGCAGTGCGTCACAGGCACGCGTCCACGTTTTGACGCCGCGAAGGTGCTTCACGCAAGATTGAAGCGAACACAGCCGAAGATTGTCAGCGCCGGTTTCAATCAAGCTGCTGATTCGCTTTTCAAGAAGATCAAAAAACGCGAGTTCATAACCTGCGCCGGCATGGTGCGCAATGTCCAGTAACGAAATCGAAATCGGCGGCGGCGAAGGCGCAAAATGCGGCACAATCTCCTTGTAACCGATCGCTTTCAGCACGTAACGCACAGTTTGCGACAGCTGGTTAAACGCCACCACGTTTTCGTCATTTCGCAGGTGCAGATAAAAAGCAATGCTCTCAGTCACGTGATCGGTAAGCCACCAACTGGGATAACCGGCCTCGTCCGCGGCGCGCGTGATCGCAGCATGCAGCCAGTCGCGGCTGAATTCGAAGAGTTGTCCGGAATTTGTGCGGAGATATGGAAATTCTTCCTTAAACGCGACCATGATTCTTGTTCCGGATGTTGCGCGATCCTGGCGTGGAATTCTGCGCCGTCTCAGAAGGAAACAACTCCCGCTGGAGCGCATTGGGTTTTACGCGACGTCCCAACGTATGAATGGCGTCTACAAATT
>QHNR01000171.1 GCA_003218475.1 Verrucomicrobiota bacterium
TGTCGATCGAGAAAAGTGTCGAACAGTTCGCCCATCCTTCGTTCATTCTACGACTCTTCCTTAGTCTTACTTTGGCGGTCGGCTGTGCCTTCGCAATCGCATGGCACCCGCGTCGCGCGACACTCCGGGATCCACTGAGGGATTTCGAGGAACGCAAGGCACTCATACTCCTTGGCGTGGTCGGGGCCGTCGTCGCTGAACTAAGCGGCACCAGCCAAACGCTCGCCTTTGTCATCTTCGGCATAGGTGCGCTCTTGCGATTTAGGACCCTGCTCGACAACCCAAAACTTACCGGCAAAGCGATTATGGTTGTGGTAGTCGGACTGGCGTGCGGCATGGGATCATGGGCCATGGCAGTGTTCGTGACCGCCTTTAGCTGGTTACTAATGTTCTGGCTGGATTCGCACTCGAGCTGCCGGGTAAGAATTCGACTCGACGAAACCGAAGATCCAAAGCCCGTCTTCGATGCCGTGCAGTCCCTGCTTATTTCACATAAGTGCAAGCTGCAAAGCTCCTCACTTTACGAGGACAAAGGACGCATGGTGTTTCTCCTGTACCTCCCAACTGGAGTGGACCCAACAGTTCTGGAGCATGAAGTGAGGTCCAAGCTGCGTAAGAACCAGGTTTCCAAGATCGCAGTTGATGTGGTGTAAGCGCGCCTGATCCATTCACTGCTCTACGAAACGCTTTCGGGTAGTTGTTTTAGCGCCAAAGGCGCCGTCTCATGCAAGCCTGCCAAAGAACGGATTCGCCGTGGCGAACCTGGGGCATCGCCCCAGGGTCTGATTATCCCCAAGATAATCAAGCGCTGAAAGCGAGGATGAGTTCAGTCTGTAGTTTTCCAATTCCGTACGCACTGGTTACTTTGCAAACAGAACGTGCGTTAAACCTTGCGTCTCGGATTGAGCACGCCCCTCACCTCAATCCTCTCCCCGTTAGCGGGGCGAGGCGGAATGGTATCGCGTACATACCGTCGAAAAACTCGTGTTGCTTCGTGCCTGCCAAGCCCTAGGAGCACATCGGCAACTCGCATAAATTATCTCAAATTGAACGCGTCTTAGACTTCGCCTCTCCCTTTGCCAAAGGGAGAGGATGAAGGTGAGGGATTGTTTTTCTGTCGCTCCCCGAGTGCGAACCAGATTGCTCGCAAGACACTATCGAGTTCCCTGCGAACCTGATGATTCCAGAATCGCAACACAATGACTCCATGGCGCGCTAGGAATTCCGACCGCCTGCGATCGCGAATTTGGCCTGCACGATAATTATGTCCACCGCCGTCTAATTCGATAGCCAGCTTTGCGCTCGGACAATAGAAATCCAAGACGTAATCTTCGAACGGATGCTGTCGACGAAATTTGTAGTCTGCGAAATTTCGGTTCCGTAAGTGTCGCCAAAGAATACGTTCAGGTTGCGTCGCCTTCTTTCGCAGCAATCGAGCGCGATCCACAACGATTGATTCTAACTACGAATACCCCTCACCTCAATCCTCTCCCCGATAGCGGGGCGAGGCAGAGGAGCGCTCAGCATTGACCTCCTATGTCCACGTCGAGGATGCCGCAGGCTCACTCTCGCCAAGCATTCCTGGGGCGCTGCCCCAGGCTTACATGAGAGGGCGCCCTTGGCGCTAAACAGATTCGCTTTCGAAAGTTCCTCGTAGCTAAACTGCCGCTAAACACGTACAAAAGCGCTCTGCTGACTAGTCGCTAACGTGTTGACATTCCCCGCCCGCGTCTGAATCATCACATTTATGGACAGGCGCCTCGTCATTGCGGTCCTTTTTAGTTTCACGCTGACACTCGCAGCGAATGCCCAAGACGGGCCCAAAAACGCTGTCGTGTTGATTATTCGCCATGCGGAAGACGCCGGCAGCGGTGACGGCATCTCGCCACTCGGCCAGGAACGGGCCGAAGCATACAAAGATTACTTCCTAAAGTTCACGGTGGATTCCAAGCCTCGGGAACCGCAGGTCATTTTTGCCGCTAAAGACTCAAAGAAGAGTCATCGACCACGTCTGACGATGGAACCATTTGCGAAAGCAGCAAAATTGCAAATCGATACGCGTTTTGGCAACAATCAGTCGGCTGACCTGGCGGCTGACTTGCGTGCGAACCAGCAGGGAAAAGTAATTCTGATCTGTTGGCGTCACCCATACATTCCGGCTCTGCTCGGTGCATTGGGAGCAAACCCCACAACCTTTCTGCCGAATGGCAAATGGCCCGGTGCGGTCTACGATTGGGTCATCCTGCTTAGCTTCGATCAGGACGGCCGTTTGATTCCGTCGAGCTCAAGACGGATCAACGAACACCTGATGCCGGGCGACTCTCAGTAGTTAGGTCTGGCTTGCGTGCAGAAAGTCTGGCCATGCTAGAGTCGGTTGGACCGGTGGGCTATGTGATTAGAAAACTAAACCAAATGCGCGAGAACGTTTCTTCTTCGCAGTCCCGTTTTGAAGCGATTGAAATTATCGAGGCGCTCATTCTCGCCCTAGTTGCGGTGGCCACTGCCTGGAGCGGGTACCAGGCGGCACAATGGGCCGGACAACGCGCAGAGGAGTACGCTAAGGCGAACCGGCTTCGAGTCACTGCTGAAGGGCTTGCTACCCTGGCAGGTCAGGAGCGGATCTACGACAGCGATACCTTTAACAGTTGGCTCGCCGCTAAGCTCGATGGGAAAGTCCAAACGGCGGAGTTCTTCGAGCGGCGTTTTCGAGACGAATACCGACCGGCATTCGCAGCATGGATAAGCACGGACCCATTCAACAACGCGCAAGCGCCTGCTGGCCCGATCTTCATGCCCGAGTATCACAACGCGAAGCACGAGCAATTCCTTCGTTTGAATAAACAAGCTGCAGAAGTAGCGGATGAAGGTGTAAAATCCGGAGAGACTGGAGACAAGTACGTGCGCATCACGGTTCTCCTGGCCACCGTGCTTTTAATCACGGCAATTGGGCAGCGCTTTCGTTTCAAAGCCGCGCGCATCGTTTTCATGATTCTCGCGTGCCTGTTGCTTTGTCTGCCTGTATTGCAATTGCTTATGCTGCCCCGCATCTGACTGGGACTCTGAGTGTGGCCTATTTGATCAGCACCAAAGGCGCTGTCTCAGGCTAGAGCGATTTAAGAAAACCTGTAGCCACTCGAAGTGTCTTGCGAAGATTTTTGATCCGCCATGAATTTCGAACAGAAGACAACCAAGACAGCAAAGATCATTTTGCGGCCCACTAAACAAACGAAACGACACGAAAAGCAGCTGCATTCTTTCGTGCTTTTTTAGAGTGTTCCGTGGGCAAACCTTAGGTTGCGGGGGAGCCGCTCTGGGGATACGCCATTATTTAAACCGCGCTAGTCCGCCACTGGACGGATTCGCCGTGGCGAACTTCGGTTCAAAGGTATCGGGATCGTGATTGCGCTGCGGCGTGTTGGCCCTCGACGCACCCCCTCAAAAGTAGTACGACCAAAGTCCTATTAGCCTAAACGCCCGCGGGCCGCACACTGTGCACTCTCTGGGCACTTTCTCGCGTAAACCGAAGGGCGAATCGGTTGGTCTGCGCGGTCGCGAGTGACCTGCGAAATCGACAAATCACAACCGAAACCCAAGAACCAATAAAATGAAACAAATACGAACCTCATTCAACACGATCAGCGTCATCGCTCTGTTAGCGTTGACGGCCGGTTGCGCCACAACAAGCAGCACGCAGAACAAAGAGAGCATGCTTGTGGCCTCCGGCTTTAAGGTGATCACCCCCAAGACGGCTGCGCAGCAGCAAAAACTCCAACAGCTTCCGCCGGGCCATGTGGCCATGGTCCACAGGCAAGGGAGAACTTTCTACATTTTCCCGGACGCGGCACATAACCAGGCCTACGTCGGTGGACCGCACGAGTACCAGGCTTACCAGCAAATGGTCGCCGCAAATCACCTTGCGAACGAGCAAATCGAAACCGCTGAAATGTACCAGGACGCAGCCATGAACTGGGGTGCTTGGGGCGGGTGGGGCATGGGCTGGGGACCGATGGGAATGGGAGTTGGGGTCGGTCGGTTTAGATGAGCAAGATTGCTTAAATTTTATAAGTAACCACTTAATTCAACTATCCTTCCGTACACGCAAAACCAAACAACAACAGTAAACCAAAATGAAACGAAACTTAATCCATAACGGCTTGTCGCTGCTTATAGCCACGGCCGCGCTTCTCGGCGTAGTCGGATCGGCCCGCGCGGCGGACGACAAGAAACCTAACGTCGTCATGCTGATGCAGGATGACACCGGCTGGAATGATTTCGGCTGTTATTCGGGAGGCG
>QHNR01000029.1 GCA_003218475.1 Verrucomicrobiota bacterium
CAAACCTCAAAGATTCTCTCCGTCTCCGAGCTGACCCGAAGTATCCGTGCGGCGCTGGAGACGAAATTCGGCGCGGTTTGGGTCGAGGGGGAAATTTCAAATTACAGGTCGCACCCGAACGGCAACCAATATTTTACGCTCAAGGATTCACGGGCGCAGATTAGCTGCGTCATGTTTCGTAGTGCCATGCCATCACTGCGCGTGCCCCTGGCCGACGGCGCGCAGGTGCAGGTTTACGGCAACGTTACCGTTTTCGAAGCGCGCGGACAGTACCAGCTGAGCGTCCAAATTCTGCAGACGCGCGGACTTGGCTTGCTCCAGGCAAAATTCGAAGCGCTTAAGCGCAAGCTCGAGGCGGAAGGATTGTTCGCCCCCGAACGCAAACGGGCGTTGCCGAAATCCCCACGGCGAATCGGGATAATAACGTCGCCGAGCGGCGCAGCGATTCGCGATATGCTGAACGTGCTTCGCCGTCGCGCACCGTGGCTGCAAGTTTTGATCAATCCGGTGCGCGTGCAGGGAATGGGCGCCGCGCAGGAGATTGCCGTTGCGATTCGCGAACTTTCTGTACCTAACGATGCATTTGCGCCTCTCGATCTGATCGTTGTCGCCCGCGGCGGCGGAAGTATCGAAGACTTATCGGAGTTCAACGAAGAAATTGTGGCACGCGCAATATTTCATTCCGCGGTGCCAGTTGTGTCAGCGGTCGGTCACGAGATTGATTTTACCATCTGCGATTTCGCCGCAGATTTGCGCGCGCCAACTCCGAGCGCCGCTGCGGAGTTAATTGTGCCGGACGTTGTCGATCTTCGCCGGCACATGGACAACTGCACGCGCGCGCTCGGGCGCGAGTTGCTCAACCGGATGCGCGACGCGCAACAAAGACTGGATCATGCACGTGAAACTTTGCACCGGTGTCTCGCGTACAAGATCGACAGTTACAAGCGCGGGCTCCTCCACATCGCGGCCGCATTACAAGCGCGCAGTCCCGCGCGCGAACTCGTGATGCGTCGCCATCGTTTGGTCGACCTAAGTCGCCGCCTGCTTGCCTCGCCGCCGCGAATGATCGAGAACGCACGGCAACGCTTTCAGCGCATAGAAGGAATCTTGCGCGTCCTGGGGCCAGACGCGACGCTGCGCCGCGGCTATAGCATCACAATGACCGAGCGCGGAAAAATTATCCGCACAATCGCAGCAGTCCGTCCTAAAATGAAAATCCGCACCCATGTCAGTGACGGTGAATTCGGCTCGGAGATACTGTAGCGGCAGCCGTGTCGGCTGCGCGGGTGAGGCCCGCGAAATTCCCAAAGATCATTCCTTAAGATGTCAGCACGGCCGAGCACCGTCTTAACCCGAAGCCACAATGAACGTAAACAAGAGTGACATGGCTGCACAGATTGTAACCCTGCCTCGGAGCTTTCACAGACGATGTTTGGGCGAACACGACGTTGTTCGAGCACTTCGTGAGCAAACTCAATCACGATTCTCGGAGCGGACAGCGACCCAAGTTTGTGCAGCGCGTCTTGCACAGCTTCATCGGTCAACTCGTTGATGCGCTCGTCCTCAGGATTACAAGCACATTAAACGGATGGTGCTCGAGCTCGAAGGCCGGAATAAAGAAGCTGCTGTGCTGCGGTAACTTGGCTGGCGCACGAACCTGCGTCTTCCGCATAATCGGCGGTTGACAAGGCGACGAGAGATTCCTCCAGACCTTCGTCCGGCAGATGCCGGACTACGGCTTGGCAGGCGGCTCCCTCGAAATGACATGAATGAAATCTGCGTAATTCACGATTTAAAGTAGTTAATCGGATTCCTCGACTCCGCGGAGTTTACCCTGAGCGAGCGAAGCGAGTCGAAGGGGCTTCGCTCACAATAACAAACAGAAGCCACATTATCGCACCAGATCGCTCATATTTTTGTGTTGGCCCAATGCCGCAAGGGCCATGGCAGCGGCGGCGGTACGATTTTCGACGTAAGGTTTGCGCAGGATGCGTTCGACATGCTTGCAGATCGTCCCGGTGCATGCGCTGAGGATCACGCCGATCTCATAGTTCGTTTTATCTTGTGCGATCCAAGTCAGAACCTCCGTCTCGCGCGCGGTCAGACCCAATGAACCAAGCGGGTTTTCCGCCGCCATTAGTTTAGTTTTTGTTTTCATTTTGTGTTTTCTTTTTGTTTGGGGGGTTTTGGTTTTGTCCGGGGGTACCCATTCCATTGGCGATCCAAGACGTGCGTAGTTGTATTTCGGGCGGCCGCAATAGTGGTCGCTCGGGGAAACCTTCGATTTGGATTGATATTTCCATCTCTCACCATTCCTCTCGGGAAATTTGGAGGTGAAGTTCTGGAAAAACTTTCAGCTGGTTGTTGATTTTTTTGCCATCAGCATGGGGATTCCTGGGGGGAACGTAGTTCTGGGGGAAAAGTTGTTTGGCCTTCCGTGACTTCTCGTCACTGAGAACTCATTTCCGTCGGGTGTTTTTGACCGCGCTTCTTCGAGCCGGTCGCCTGCGCGGCGCTGGCGTAAAGGTTCCACACCACGATGTCAAAGGAAGTTCCAGCGACTTGCTCGCCAAGCCAGCTTATGGCCTGAGCTGCACTTGAACCGGATTCAGCGGCGTACCGAGAGTGCTCGGGCGCGCTGCCTGTAGGTTCTGGAATGTGTAAGGGTCGGTGTAAGAACGCGCCGCATAAATAGCACCCGCATTCTGTAAGCCCTGACCCATGTATACCAACGCGGCAGCGTTGCGTTGCTCCTGCAATAGCTGCTCGGCGCGATGTTCCTGCATTAGCTCAATCATCGCGGCTGCGCGCTGATTCGGCGGGAGGGCGTTGACTGCCGCCGTGCGTTGCTGCCAGTATTGCTCATTGGACCCGCAGCCGGTCAGCCATCCAACCGGCACCAGTGTCAGGATTCCTATTTGTCTTTTCATGTTTGCTTTCGGTTTGTTGTTTGGTCGTCTTGTTTGGTTTGTCTTGTGGAGCATGATTGCTCCCGGCTGCGATGCATGGAATGCGCCGTTTATACGTAGATATAGCGGATGTCAAGAACATATTTGCGCCGACGCTTTTTAGCGTATATTTTTCAGCCTGCGTGATCGGCTATGAAGAACGAGGTGTAAAAACTTTTATTGAACTTCGGGTCCCCCGTCCGCTTGAGATCGGAGGCGCGATTTACGTGCGAATGGCAAAATCCAAAAAGAACAAGAACAAACCGAAGCTCAACCTGACGGTGCGTGAGGAGCAACGGAACAAACTTGAACAAATGGCCTCTTTAGAGAACCGCTCCGTCTCCAATCTTATCGAGGTTATGGCCGATGAACGCTGGGAGCGATTGGTCGAGCAGCAGGGCGTTGCTTACGCTAAAACCGTGGCGGAGGCGATGAACCTTAAACTGGAAATGGACAATCCAGCAGACCGCGAGAAATTGCGCCGAGCAGTTCTCGCTCTTGTCGCCGGAAGAAAACTGCGAAAGCAAAAAGGATGAAGCGCGTTTCGGCTGACCTCCCTTTCCCGCGCTCGATCACTGAAAGCAGTCGGGCGGCAGGCGCCGCCGATTTAATCCGCATTTACGATGGGGGGGGAACGTCATCGGTTCGGCGTTGCCGGTGTCTACAGGCAAAGGAGGCGCCATCTTCGCGTTCACGAACGGATCCGCGATCACCGCCCACTGGGACATACCGTCGTGCCAATACAACGCGTCCTTGGGAAGTTGGCCGCGGTTCCACATTTCTTGTAGTTGCGCCTTATCGTAAGGCCCGCGTCGTTGGCCCTGCATGTAGACGTAGATGTCCACGGTTTTTCACTTCCTTCCGAGGAGAAACCGAGAAAGGATCAAAAAACTTCGGTTCGGATTCAGAAGCTGTTTTGGTCGCCTCCGTTCCATAAAACTTTGCAGAAATTGGTTGAAGACGTTGCCGGGCACGTTGAAGTGTTGAAGCGTTAAAGCGTTGAACCATTGGATCACGAAATCGCGTCGCCGAAATCCATTTGCATTCGCAAACCGCGCGGTGGCCCTAGAATTTCGCGAATAACGATCGCGTCGCGCAGACTCGATTTTGATCGGAGCAAGGTCGCGGTGACAACTGCACGGCGCGGTACAACAACTTGCGGTTGTGTTCTGATTTCGTGTGTCGTCGCGGCAGGTTCAGCCGAGCTTGGTGCAGGCGATGCTGCTGATTCATGCACTTGAAATACCGGTTCTGTCGAACGCTGAGCAGCGCGCGGCTGCTCGGCGGGAATGGGAATCGGTTCACGATGAACTTCAAATTCGCTGCGTAAATCCGGCGGTCGCGTTACCAGTGGGGGCAGGGGCGACCCGAGCGGTGGCACGTGCGGAAGCACGAGTGGCTTGCGATAAGTTGGACGCTGCGCAACCGGCGGTGGCGGCCGGGATGCGGGCGGCTGCCCAAGAGCTTCCAGAAATTTGCGGACCCGTTGTTCGTCCGACTCTACGGGTGCACGCGGAATTGGCTTCATCGTTCGAGGCGGAGGTTCTGACGTTCGCTTCGTCTCATCTGCACTTGCCTTGCGGGCCGCTCTCCCTAGCAGCTGGAACAACCCGGCAACGACGAGAAGCAAAAGGAAAAGCAGATTTTCGAGATGAACAGCGAGCATTGGTTACATCGTCGTCAAGTCGTTATATCGTTGAAGCGGTGGAGCAGGCAATCCTATCGTTGTCATGTTGAGCGAATCGAAACATCTCAGATTGTGGTCTTATGGTTTGGCGGAAGAATTGATCAGAGATTCTTCGCTTCTCTCAGAATGACAATTCCTTTAACAACAATTTAGCGCTTTAAACGCTTCAATGAATCACGTTCCGTCCGTCCGCGGCTTGTCTCCGCCGGCGATTGACTCACGCATCGAGGTGTCAGCCTGAACATTCTTCATTCGGACGTAATCCATAATCCCGAGGTTTCCCGAGCGAAATGCATCTGCCATCGCCTGCGGGACGAGCGCTTCAGCCTCGACCACTTTGGCGCGCATTTCCTGCGTCTTGGCGCGCATTTCCTGCTCGACGGCCACTGCGGCCGCCCGGCGCACCTCGGCCTTCGCTTGCGCGACGCGTTTGTCTGCTTCGGCTTGTTCGGTCTGCAATTTCGCGCCGATGTTATCGCCAACGTCCACATCGGCGATGTCGATTGAAAGAATTTCAAAGGCCGTATTACTGTCGAGGCCTTTGGCCAGAACGGTCTTGGAAATGCGATCGGGATTCTCCAGCACTTCCTTGTAGGAATGCGCAGAGCCAATTGCGCTGACAATTCCTTCGCCGACGCGGGCGATAATCGTTTCCTCAGTCGCGCCACCGACGAATCGATCGAGATGCGAACGCACTGTGACCCGCGCTTTGACTTTCACCCCGATTCCGTCCTGTGCGACACCGTCGATGGTCGTACGGCCCATTGTCGGGTTGGGTGCATCAATGACCTTTGGATTAATACTCGTCCTCACCGCTTCCAAAACAGTCTTGCCGGTACCTTTCGTTGCCAGGTCGATGGCGCACGCCCGGTTGAAATCGAGCGAGATGCCTGCCTTATCAGCGGCGATTAAAGCGAGGACCACATGGCTCACGTCACCGCCCGCAAGGTAGTGCGCTTCCAGTGGATCGCTCCGAACGTCAATACCGGCTTTCACTGCGGTGATGCGATTGTCCACAATCAGACCAACTGGCACTTTGCGCAGCCGCATCCCGACCATTTTACCTAGACTCACCGGCGCATTTGCGATTCGCGCCCGGAGCCAAAGGCCAAAAAAGTTGAAAAGAACAACCGCCAGCACAAACGCAAACAGCGCCAGCACCGCGATGCCGACAAGATAAAGGGCGTCCATATTGCAGCGAAGACTATCGGAAGAGAAACAGCACGAAAAGGTCTAATTGCTGACAAAGGTAACAGGCGTTGTCTAGGACGCGTTGGAAAAGCGATGCGAAGACGCATCGCACTCCAAAAGCACTGCGTGCGAAATTAAGGGCGCGTGCTTTCTGTTTCGCGAAGCTTTGGGGGTGCGTGGGCGTCCTCGCGCCGCTTTTCGGAGCTCTGTTCGCGCCTCCGGCGATTAGCTTGCCATCATCTCACGAGAAGCCGGTGCACCTTGGCAATAAAGAAGTGCTCGGGGCGGGACTTGAACCCGCATGCCTTTCGGCATACGCCCCTCAAACGTACGTGTCTGCCATTCCACCACCCGAGCTTTGTGCGCGAGCGTCAAACTTTCCGCAGACGACAACCGCTTGCAAGTGGTGCTTGTGTTGTGGTTCATGCTTCTAGTCGTGTTGTAATCGCAATTCTCCCTTAAACCGAGCAGCAGAATGAAATCCGGGCGATTCGCGACTAAGCTACGAGCACGAGCATGAGTACCCAGCCTTCGCATAAAGCTACGGCGCGGCAGGCGAGCGCGGCGAGTGAACAGAATTGGATCAAAATCGATCTACACATTCACACCCTCGATGATCCCAAGGACGCGGTGGATTATTCTGCCCATCAATTGCTGGAGAGCGCGAGCGCGCTCGGGTTTGGCGTTCTCGCGATCACGCTGCACGATGCCGTGTTTGATCGAAAGGAAGTGTTCGCTGATGCGGCAGCAATGGGCATTTTACTTATTCCCGCGGCCGAGGTGCGTTTGTGCGGCGCGGATGTCATCGTGCTGAATGTGACTCCCGAAGAGGTCGCAGAGCTAAAGAATTTCGACGATCTGCGAAGGCTGCGCGCGCGGCGTGGAAGCTCGATTTTTATCATTGCACCGCATCCGTTCTATGTTTTTGGCGGTTCCATTGGCTCGCGACTGGTTGCCGAAATCGATTGTTTCGACGCCATCGAATTCTGTCATTTTCACGTTGGCCTCTTCAATCCGAACCGCCGCGCAAAACGAGTGGCGTCCCGGTTTGGCAAACCGTTGATCGCCACTTCTGACGCGCATCGGCTGCACGCCTTTGGACGGCATTACACTAGTATCCCGATGCCGCCAGCGCTTACGGTCGAAAAGATTTTCGCGGCCTTGCGCAATGGACCTTTGCGCCTAACGAGTCCTCCCTGCAGTTTCACCAGTCTTGTGCGCGCGATCTACTTTGTTTTCCTGGCACATCCATTTCGACGACGTCGCAAGTTTGCCAGCTTAATGAAAGGTTCTGCCAGCGCGGAAAAAGGCGTGGCGTCTCAGTTGTGAGGGGCTGGCCTTGCGAGGTCATAAATTGCGCCCCAATCGCCGGAGGCAACGAGGAAGGCCGTCGCTTCCCATGGTCTGGTACTGGTTTGGTAATTCGTCTTTTCGTCTTGGCCCCAGAAGATGTAGCGGACTCCGAGACCCTGCGCAGCCTCTCGCCAGTTTGCCGCTCCATTCATTAAGGCTGTTAGCCGATTGTTTACCTCATTGTAATCAAATCCTTCCGTCCAGAGGTGACCCGGGTATCCGCAAACAGCTTTGCGGCCTTGTAACAAGACCGGACAGTTGAAGGTCGGGTATGCGGCGAAGCGAGCTTCGATCGGCAAAGGCCGCATTGCCGTGCCGGCGTTGTCGAGTCTGGCGCGTTCGATTAGTCCAAAGCCTGGGTGCCCGGCAGACAATCCGCCGAGCAAGGTAACGAATCCCGAACCGAAGAGCGCAATGCAAATCGCAGCCCGTTCCGGAAATGCCCAGCGCCCGACCATATCGCTCCATAGGAAGGGTAGAATGAGAAAATAGCCCCAGACCATGAGCTTGAGATTGTCCCACTCCCATGGTGCGGTTTTGAAAAAATAACCCACACCGAAGATTACAACAGCGGGCAAGACAAACGCTACGTCAGCTGGCGGTCTATCACCCCAACGCCAGCCGGTTTTCCAAATACGCCAGCCGACCAACCCCACCAGCACCATCGCCAAGGGAACCCACAAGCCGAAGTTTGGCAACCAAAACTGAAAAAACGGCGCGATGACGCCGTTCCACGTCTTTTGCAATAGCGAACCAAACGTGGTGGCAGATCCAAAATTCGCAGTTCCACCCATGCGGAAAAACGGAGCGGCAAGATCCGGCGAATCCTGCGCCCAACCCGGATGCCATTGGAGTACCGAGGTTGCGCGAAAATGATCCGTAACCAGCCAAACAAAAAAACTTGCTGGAATCAATGCAAGGGCCAGCATCGCGGCGGCGTGACTGCGAATCGGCACACCACGGAAAATTTCCGGCCACTTCATGGGTTTCAAAATCAAGCGACCGATGCCGGCGATTCCTTCGTTGCGAGCCAGATTAGCGAAGAACGAAAATTCACTGAGGCGCTCGAAAAACAGCCCAAAGATCAGGACGATCGTCAGGGCGATAAACGTGTGAAGATTGAACAGAGGCATTGATGCGTAAACGGACAGCGCGACCCAGAAAGGCAGGGGACCTTTCCGATAGCCGGGCGCGTTTACCGTGATGGCTTGCTCAGCGTCATTAGTGTTCACCGAGCCAGCTACAACGTCTTGACGAAAGAATTTTTCTCGCCAATGCCAGAGCAGGACGACGCCTGCCGGGATTGCGTAAAGCCAGCCGCGTTGCGTCACGAACATGGACAGAGGGATGCTTTTCCATGCGATTGGTTTGTGGGCGATATCCGCCGCCGTGCCCTGATAATCCAAAAACTTCCACGTCTTAAAAAACTGGAAACCGGCTATTCCGCCGTTGAACAAGAAACCTGCAATCGCGAAGGAGCCCCCCCAGCGGTAGAATCCGTAGAAGGTTGCGAGCGACGCAACCAGTCCGACCCAAACCAACCCGGTGATCAGATCGACGTGAACCAGCAAAAGCAGCGCATTGAACAAATCGATCCCTGCCGGATAGCGCAGTTTGCTAAAGACGTAGATGGGATTATCCGGCCAAAGCGGGGCCCCGTTGGCAAAAGTTTTGATCAACGTCAGGTGGAGCGAGAGATCGCCGAGATTGTTTGGCGATTGGATCTTGTAATCGCTACCATCGATGTAGAACAACCAGCAAAAGGATCGAACCGCAAACATCGTGAAGAACACCGCCATTGCCCAGAACCACACACGACGGTACCGCCTCATTGCTGCCAGAATGCGTGCATTTGACGCCCCTTCTGCTGGCGAACCATTTCGCGGCTTCCGTTCTGATCCGCGATCATTTGCAGGCTTTTCGGCAATCCGCGGGTCAGAAGTTCCAAGAAAAGCTGCAACTGCAAAGGCAGCGCCGCACACCAATGCGAGCGCCGCGCTCAGCACATTCAAACCTCTTCCGACCATGCCCAGAACAAGGCCGGAGACCACCGACAAATTGACAAATGTAAGAACAGCCGAAAGCCACTTCATCGAAACAACCTGGGTTAGCCCGGTCCTTTGCCGACAAAATCCGGTGCCTTGCCAGGGAAGAATTCTTTAAACACTTTGGCGCTGAAATAGATCTTGGATGGGTCCTGGTAGTTACGAAGCGTCATCATGTCAGTGTAATACGCGCCTTTCAATTTTGACTCGACGTCTTTAATTTTGTCCTGCTGCACGAGGAGAAAATCGCCGTCGACATTGGCGGGCATGTTTCCTCCTTCATAGTAGCCGACTCGATCGAAATCGCCCAAGACCCACGGAAGCGGGTAAACACTCGGTCGGATCAGATGTCCCGTCAGATGATAATAAGCTGGATCTCGTTTTGCCAGCTTCAGCAGCGGACTCGTTAATTTAAACATATCGTTGTATGTCTGGACATACGCGTAAGGCTCATCCGGCGAGCTGCAACGGAAGTAATTCAGCCAAACGGACGAGGCGAGCGAAATGCACAAAAGGACGCCTACTGTCCGATAGACCAGACCCAAATGTTTTGGGCGAACCAGCAGCACGGCGGCGCCAAACACATAGAGAAAAGGCCATCCAAAACTAATTATGCACCACGGAGTCTTGTATTTGACGCAGCTGTAGGCAATGAAACTTCCCACGCCGTAAATCGCGAGATAGCGGAGGCTGACATTCTTAAACTTTTGACAAAACACGCAGAGAATCAGGCCGACGAGCATCGGCAGTTCGTAACCAAGAAAATCGGCCCGGCGGAATTCCAATGATGGTCCCATGATTTTGAACCAGTAATCCCACGGCTTTTCATGGCCGTGACCGGCCGCGCCAGTCTCGGTCCACGCCTTGAACGCTTGGTACAGCCCTTTCACCCCGCTCCAATTAAGGAAAGTTCCCGAATAGAAAAAGATGACCGCGGCAGCGCCCACAATGATAACCATTGCAAGATCGATGTAGGTCCACGTTTGCTTCGCCGGCTTGAGATCGGGGACCCGACTTAGCGCGATCGAAACCGCCAGAACCGGAATCGCAATTACCGCGCACGCCACATGAATGGCGTATGTCTCCTTCGTTAGAATCATGCCGGCTAGTCCCATGCCGGCATACCAGAGATAATTCAGCCTGCCCAATCTCCACAACCCAAGCAGTCCCAGGATGAACATCATCGAGAACAATTGCAGCCATACCTCGTGAATGGCGTAGCGCCCGTAAAACACGAACCCGGGCGAGATCGCCATCGCCAGCGCGGCTATCCGGCTGACGTTTCGGCCCACCAACGGTTCGAACTTCAAAGCCAGCCAGACACAGCCGATGCTCACGAGTACGACCGGCAACCGTATCGCCCACAGATTCCGGCCAAACAAACTCTGCGACAGCAACAGGACATAAAAGTGGAGCGGGCCGTGATAGTTCGTGGGATCGTACCTGTAATACCCATTTTTCATCACTTGATCGACAAACCATCCGTTGATGCCTTCATCGAAGTGCGGAGGTTTGATACCCAGCAGGAAAAAGCGCAGGAACACTGCTAGCCCCAGAATCGCCCACGGGATCCAATCGGCTTCTGCCAGCCACGTCTTCCAGTCTGCCAGGCGATGAGGCAGCGTTGGAGATTCTGCTGGCGCGGCCTGCTCGGCGCTGCTAGTACGCGCTGCCATGCGCATCCTTGTAACCGGTGGCTGCGGATTCATCGGGAGCAATTTTATTCGATATATTTTGCAACATTACAAGCCCGCCTACGTGACCAACGTCGATGTGCTCACTTACGCAGGCAATCTCGCCAATCTCGATGGCGTGGTCGAAGAACATGGCGAGCGTTATGAATTTTTCAAAGCCGACATCGCCAACGCCGATCAGATGGACGCACTGATGACCGAGCATCGGTTTTACGCGGTGATCAATTTCGCAGCAGAATCGCACGTGGATCGGAGCATCAACGATCCTCTGAACTTCATTCACACGAACGTGATCGGCACGAGTGTGCTGCTGGATTGCGCACGCCGCCACGGCGTCCAACGCTTCGTCCAAATCTCAACCGACGAAGTATATGGCTCGCTTGGGCGGGCCGGCAAATTCACCGAGCAATCCCCACTTGATCCCAGTTCGCCGTATTCAGCAAGCAAAGCCGGTGCAGACCTTCTTGCACTCGCCTCTTTCAAGACTTACGGGCACGAGGTGCTGGTGACCCGCTGCTCGAACAATTACGGCCCTTATCAGTTCCCGGAAAAATTAATTCCGCTCATGATAATCAAGGCGCTCCGTGACGAGCCGCTCCCAGTCTATGGCGACGGTATGAATGTGCGGGACTGGATCCATGTAGTCGATCATTGCGCCGCAATTGTCGCCGCGCTTTTCGAGGGAAAACCGGGCCAGATTTACAATTTCGGAGGTGGCAGCGAAATGGCGAACATCGATCTCGTCAAAATGATCCTCGATCAACTGGGCAAACCGCACAGCCTCATTTCGTTTGTGCCCGACAGACTGGGCCACGATCGCCGTTACGCGATCGACTCCTCATTCGCGCAAAGGGAATTGAACTGGAATCCACGCCACAATTTCAAACAGGGCCTCGAGGAGACTATTCAGTGGTACGTCGACAACCAACCCTGGTGGGCACCGTTGCTCGACCGCGCTGGAAGATATTAAGCTGTAGCGGCAGTCTCCGACTTCCGATTTTATGAAAGGGCGATCAAAAGATCGCCGCTACGGGACGATGAAAATTGTCATCATTGGATCAAGCGGCCGGCTCGGCGCCGCGCTCATGCGCGAATACCGAGACAGATATGACGTCGCCGGCTTCAATCGTGCGCAGCTTGATCTATCGAATTTGAACGATGTGCGCGAAAGACTGCGCGTGACAAATTTGGATGTGCTGATCAATGCTGCCGCATTCACTAATGTCGATCTTTGCGAGACCGAGCGGGATCGCGCCTTTTTGATTAACGCCGAAGTGCCGGGCATTCTTGCGAGGATTTGCCGCGAAAAACGCGCGAAGTTGATTCACTTCAGCACCGACTATGTCTTCGAGGGAGAGAAACGCGCACCGTACATCGAAGAAGATAAAGCGAAGCCGATCAGCGTCTACGGCGAATCGAAGCTGGCTGGAGAGAAGAATGTGCTCGCCGTGGAAAATCGGCACCTCGTCGTGCGCGTCTCCTGGGTGTTCGGACCTGACAGACCGAGTTTTATCGACGGAATCATCAAGGGAGCACAGGAAAATAGGGAAGTCGACGCTATCGCCGACAAATTTTCCACCCCTACCTACACGCTGGACATCGCCGCAGCGCTCCCACGCTTTTTCGCACCCGCTGGCGATTATGGCGGGATTGTGCATTTTGCCAACGCGGGAGAATGCAGTTGGCGGGAATACGGACAGTGGGCGTTGGATTGTTGTCACGAGGCTGGCCTTCCTCTGAAAGCGACAACAGTTGGCGCACGCAAACTAAAGGATATGGCCAACTGGGTCGCGCAGCGCCCTGTCTATTCTGTGCTTTCCACCGCGAAATACACTAAGTTGACCGGCATGCCACCTGGGACTTGGCGAGACGCAGTTGCTGATTATATTACGCGCTTCTATTCCAAAAAATGAAAACACACACCGTTGCCTTTGCCCTGTCGACCCTCATCAGCCTCAGTGCACGCGCCGAATTGAAATGGGAGCAGACCATGATCGAGCTCCATCCAACGCCTACCGATAAACAGGCGATCGGCCATTTCAAATATCAGAACCCTGGCAAGACACCGGTGCACTTTAAGTCTGTTCACGCATCCTGCGGTTGCACCACTGCACAAACCCAGAAGGACGAAGTCCCCCCCGGCGGGAGCGGCGAGATTACCGCCACATTTAACATTGGCGATCGCACCGGCACTCAAGTCAAAACTGTGACCGTGGAGACCGACGAAGCCGCGAACTCGAAGACGGTCCTCACGCTCAAGACGATTATCCCGCAGCAATTGGAGATCACCCCGACATTTGTT
>QHNR01000028.1 GCA_003218475.1 Verrucomicrobiota bacterium
AGCTTCCAGCCGGCGCGTTTCCAGCTTGCGATTCCGGTCATGGCAAGTTACAAACCTGCCCCACGTCAGAGAGATTGCGGTTGCCGAACAAAATCCGAAGCGTTACATCTTAAACGCTTCTGTTCATCATGAAATTTAGCGTTACCAAAGAAAAACTGCTCGAAGGTCTGCAACAAGTACAAAACGTCGTCAGCACGCGCACGACACTCCCAATCCTTTCCAATGTTTTGCTGCAGGCCGCCGAGGATGAAATCCATCTCACCACAACCGACCTTGATGTCGGCGTGCGCGGCAGTTGCGAGGCGCACGTGGACAAAACAGGAGCGACTACTCTCCCGGCGCGGCGTCTTTTCAACATCGTTCGCGAACTGCCTTCGAGCGAAATTCAGGTCGATGTGGATGGGAAAAATGCCGCTTCGATCCGCAGCGGCCAAAGTTTCTTCAAAATTCTTGGATTGCCCGAGGATGAATTTCCGCCGTTGCCGAAATTCGAGGACGCGAAAGTTGTCACGATTCGACAGAAGGATTTGCGCGACGGCCTGCGCAAAACTTCCTATGCCATATCGACCGACGAGACCCGTTACGTGCTCAATGGCGTTTTGTTCAGTTTTAAGGACAACAAATTGACGCTTGTGGCAACGGACGGGCGGCGACTGGCAATGGGGGAAATCGAACTGGAATTCCCGCGCAGCCACGAAGCAGACCTGATCGTTCCAACTAAAGCGGTGACAGAATTGCAACGCCTGCTCACGGACGACGGTGAAGTGAAGGTGAGCGTGGGCAGCGGCCAGATCGCATTCGATCTCAACAAAACGCTGCTCGTCTCAAAATTGATCGAGGGCAATTATCCAAACTACCGGCAGGTCATTCCAGCCGAAGCAAAGGAACGAATAAAACTCGAGCGCGAAATGTTTCTAAACTCGCTGCGACGCGTCTCGCTGCTGGCCAGCGACAAGTCGCACTCGATCAAACTGAATTTCAGCAAGAATAACATCGACATCACTGCCAATACGCCGGAGGTGGGCGAAGCGAAGGAATCGCTCGCCGTCGCCTACAAGGGCCGCGAGTTTTCCATCGCGTTTAATCCGGAGTTTCTGATGGCTCCTTTGCGCGCACTGACCGAGGACGAAGTCTTTCTCGACCTAATCGACGAGATGAGCCCGGGCGTTTTGAAAATTCAGACGCCGTTTCTCTACGTTCTGATGCCGATGCGCATCAGCTCGTAGTGGATTAAGCCAAGCCGTAAGCGCTGTAGCCACGGCCCTGTGGGCTGTCTCCTGAGTGTGAAAAGCAACGTTCAAGCGACCGGCCACAGGCCGGTGGCTACAACATTTATTAGATCGCTTCCCACGCTGTCTTACGCGACCCGCCGCCGCGGCATGGCCGATTGAATCATCATTAGTTCGGTGACGTTCTCGGGTGTAAGCAAGCCGACCAGGCGCTTCATGCTGTCGAGCACCGGCACCGCCGGACAGTTGCACTCCTGCATGATCCGGAATGCGTCTTCAAAACGCGTTCCGGTGGTCACGGTGGGGATATCGCGTCTCATCACATCGCCGACGCGAAGCGACGGATCGTTCTTCCTCAACGCCGCAATGAGGTCGTTGCGCGTGAGAAGTCCGGTGACATTGCCCGTCTCATCCACCACTGGAAAATCGTGCTGCGAAGTCGCAAGCAGCGCGTCCACCGCTTCCTGTAAGCTGGAGACCGGGAACCGGCGCGAGACATCCTTCATCTGTGCGAGCGCCGCTTCTTGCGATGCACCGATATACACGAAAAGCGCAATGAAGATGAGGAACGGGTTCCAAAGCAGACCGATGAAGCCGAAAACGAAGGCAAAACCCTGTCCAACGGTCGCGGCGACTTGCGTAGCGCGCGCATAGCTCATCCGCGTTGCGAGCAACGCGCGCAACACCCGCCCGCCATCCATTGGAAACGCCGGCAACAAATTAAAAAGAACCAGCATGATGTTGATCGTGAGCAACTGCGCGATGAGACCGCCGCCTTCGACCGTCGACCGATTAAGCAAACCTTGTGCTCCGCCAACCACAAACAAACCGAGCGCGATAACCACGTTCACCAATGGACCTGCCACCGCGATGATTAATTCCTGCACCGGTTCCTCTGGCATGCGTTCCAGTCGCGCCACTCCGCCGATGGGCAGCAAGGTGATGTCTGGCGTGTTAATTCCAAAAGCCTTCGCGGCGAACGCGTGCCCGAACTCGTGCAGCACCACACACAGAAAAAGAAGCAGGACAAATATAACCCGACTCGCCGCGACGGCGGAACCGCCTTGCGCGTAATACCCGAACGCCAGCCAGGCGATCAACAGTAAGAACGTAATGTGAATCCGTAATTGGATGCCGGCGACGCGAAACACTGGGAGAGACCAGCTCATCTAAGTCAACTTGCTCTGGTAATGAATCGCGCGCCAGCGCTCATTAGGCGTTGAGAGTTGAGCGTTAAACGTTGAGCGTTTCTCTGCAGGCACGAAATGGAAACGTTTGACGTCGCAATTATAGGGGGCGGCCCCGCAGGATCGAGCTGCGCGGCGTTTTGTGCGCTGGCCGGTCTGCGCACGCTTGTTATCGAGCGGGAAAAATTCCCTCGGGAAAAAGTGTGCGGCGATTGTTTGAATCCGTCATGCTGGGCGCTGCTGGAACACCTTGGTGTCGCGCAGCGCGTCCGGGATTTGCCGCATTCCAAGCTGGACTCGGTCGAGTTTATCGCGATCGACGGGCATAACGTGGTTGTCGATCTTCCAACCGGCGACAATTGCGAAGTATCAGTGAAACGAAGTCTTTTCGACGATCTTCTGCTAACGCGTGCTCGCGATGCCGGCGCGGACGTTCGCGAGCGAACAACGGTCACGGCAGTAGCCAACAGCAATGGCGAGAAGATTTGTAGCCACAGGCCTGTGGCCCGTCCCGACCTCGACGCTCCACAGGGGCGTGGCTACAGCTGCGCCTGGAACATCGAGACCGACGGCGGAGAGACTTTCGTCGCGCGGATTTTAATCGGCGCGGATGGGCGCAACTCTACTGTGGCGCGGCTTCGCAATTTGCTGCCACGCCCCGCACGCGAACGTGTAGCGCTGCAAGCGCACATCCCGCTGCCGCGAAATTTTGGCAAACGCATTATCCTGCAATTTCTTCCAGAGGGTTACTCCGGCCAGGCTCCGGTGAATGAAACGCAGCTAAATCTTTGCCTCGTGGGCACGCCTCCAACAATTTCCAGATTGCGAAAATGGGCGGAACGCCATTTTGAAATCACTCCCGATCAACCTTGGCGCACGATCACGCCGCTTGCGCGGTCGCCCGTTCCTTGCGCACGCGAAAATCTTCTCTTCATCGGCGATGCCGCCCGCGTCGTGGAGCCATTTACCGGTGAAGGAATTTACTACGCCCTCCGCTCGGGCGAACTGGCAGCAGACGCAATCACGAAAATCATTCGCCACGCGGATCGGCAATCAGCTTTGCGTGAATTCAATCGCGCTTGCGCCCAAATGTATCGGGGAAGACTGTGGATCAATCGGCTGGCGCGCGGTGCGGTGTTGTGGCCACGCGTCGGATCGTTGTTTGTTCGCGCTGCGCGAATCGAACCAGCGATTTTGCAGCTTCTTACGGCGAAAATCGTTTCGCGGCAGTTGTAGCCACGGTCCTGTGAGCCGTCCAGGATAGACATGCTGCAGGCACGTGGCTACAGCGATTGGCGACATGCTTTAAGCGTGTTCGCCATTAACATTGCGATGGTCATTGGCCCAACGCCGCCCGGGACCGGGGTGATCGCGCTCGCCTTTTTTGACACTTCATCAAATGCGACATCGCCCACCAGGCGATAACCACGCGCACTTCCCGAGTCTTCCACTCGATTGATGCCTACATCGATAACCACGGCACCTTCACGCACGTGATCGGCTTTGACAAATTCAGCGCGCCCAATTGCCGCCACAACAATATCCGCTGAGCGAATAATCTTCGCGAGATCGCGGCTGCGCGAGTGGACGACTGTGACTGTAGCGTTCCCATTTTGGTTTTTTTGCATGAGAAGCAGCGCCAGCGGTTTGCCGACGATCATGCTGCGGCCAAGAACCACGACGTGCGCGCCGCCAATTTCGACTTTGGTTTCAGTAAGCAAACGTTGCACCCCAAGCGGCGTGCACGGCACAAAGCCGCTCGGATCGTCGAGCACGAGCTTCGCGACGTTTTCCGGGTGAAAACCGTCCACATCCTTGTGCGGGTCGAGCGCACGCACGATCGCTGCTTCATCAATGTGTTCGGGGGGCGGCGATTGAACCAGGATGCCATGAATGCCGGAGTCGCGATTGAGTTCTTTGACCCGACCGAGAAGCTCCGTCCGTGTGGTCGACGTCGGCAGCTCTAGCTTCACTGAGTGCAGTCCAAGCTCGCGACACATTTTGTCTTTCGAACGCACATAGGCGCGCGAAGCTGGATTGTCCCCAATCAGAATGACGGCAAGACCCGGAGTAACGCCTTTTGCTTTTAGTTCTGCAATTTCACGGCGAAGATCGACGTACACCTTCTCCGCGATTGCCCGGCCATCGATCAGTCTTGCCATAGTGAAGCAGGCAATCCTGCCTGCGAGTAATCGGTGTGCAAGCAAGCATTGCTGCAGCCGCGTTCCTGTGGAACGCGAAACGCGCGATGTGCAAGCACCTCAGCGCCGCGCTTCCCACAGGGAAGCAGCTACAGAGAATGTCTCAGCGCATTTCAACCAGCGCCATTATGGCGTCCTGCAAAGCCAGGCGTTCAGATTCAAATTCCTTCGGCGTGCCCGTCGATTTCACCCGATGCGGGTCGCCAATCAGCACTCGCACCTTGGCAAAAGGTCGCGGCACGATGAAGCGGTCCCAACTTTCCAGCCGCCAGCAGCGCGAATATTCCAGACTCATCGGCACTACCGCCGCACCCGATTTCTGCGCCAGAAAAATTATCCCCGGACCGAGTTCGTAAGCGGGACCTCGCGGACCGTCGGGAGTAATGACCACATCGCGACCGGACGCGAGCACCTCGGTCAGCTGGAAAATTGCGCTTGCCCCCAGCCGGGAGCTGGAGCCGCGAATCACATTGTACCCAAAACGTTGAACAACATCGGTGATCAAATCGCCATCGCGGCTGGCGCTGATCAATGCGGCGCCATCGCGTTGCGGTAAGAAACGCCGCAAGACAAATGGGAAAATCAGTAATCGATTGTGCCAGAGCGCACCGATGTAATTTTTCGTGACCGGTCTGCCGACGATACCTGCACGATCGTCGATTTCATAACGCAGCGTGCGGGCCCAAAGCTGCAGCAAGCGAAATCCAAACGCGATCAACCATCGCGCAAGCCATCCTTCGATTTTCAACTTTTCTTGCGCGAAGTTTTGGCCGGGACGCTCTCCTGTCCCCAGCGATATGCACGAGGACTGGGTAACCCAATTTGGTCAAGAATGCGCCAAACCACTGTGTCTACGACTGCGGTCAGGGAACCGGGACGGTTGTAGAACGATGGAATAGCGGGGAGAACAATCGCTCCGGCCTCGAGCAACGTGACGACATTACGCGCGTGAATCAAATTCCACGGTGTCTCCCGGGGGACGAGAATCAATTTCCGCTGTTCCTTCAAGAAAACATCGGCTGCGCGCAGCAGTCCGCTGTCGCTGGAACCGGAGGCAATTCGCCCGAGCGTGGCCATCGAGCACGGCACAATTACCATCGCGTCAAAACGCGCTGAACCGCTGACGAACGGCACATGCATGTCATTTTCAGAATGCTGCGAAACGTTCTGCGGAATTTTAAGATCATCGAGCTCCTGCTTCGCAACCTGACCTGCGTGCGCGCTCATGACGAGGTGGACCTCATGCGCGGCGCAGTCAATCTGTTCGAGCAACCTTTGCAGATAGATGCTTCCGCTGGCGCCGGTGGCGGCGATCACGAGTTTCATTCCTGCCTAACAAATCACAATTCTTCCGGATGCTCTAGCCAAAGGCGTGCTTGGCCATTCGATTTAGGCCCGGGTCAACGGTCCCGGCTAAGTGGCGTAGTTGACAATGTGCGCCACCGGTGGAGGTAAAAAGCGGAGAGCGACCCATGATTACTCCCACTCGACTTTCCTACGGAGTACTCGCTGTCACAATTATCCTCGCTGGACTTTTACATCTCGGAGCCCCGTTGCTGGTCGTTTTGTTCTCCTATTTTGCATTACGCCAGCTCTATTTTGTGACGAAAAGAAAATGGCTTGCTTTGATCTTATTTGGCATTGTTGTGGCTGGGATTGCCGCAGCAGCGGTCTACTTTACTCGCGCTGCCATTCTGGCGCTGCCGGATGTGGCTGATACTTCCATTCCCTCGGCCAGTGCTTGGGCTCAGAAGCGCCAGATCGAGTTACCCTTCACTGATTTTGAGAGTCTTAGACAGGCTGTGGTCAGCACACTTGGGCAGGAAGCGCACTACCTTCGAAACGTTGCGAATTTTGCCAAGAGCACCGCGACGGTAATCGTTTTCAGCATACTGGGCATCGTCGCAGCCGCGAGCCTCTTTTACAAAACCGGACTTGACCCATACCGGGGCACGCATCGGGTGAAGAACAATCTCTACTCCGTTTGCTGTAACGAAGTTTCGACGCGATTTCGCGATTTCTACCGCAGCTTCGCCACCGTCATGGGCGCCCAGATCACGATCTCACTGATCAATACGCTATTAACCTCGATTTTCCTGCTCGCAGTGCGCCTGCCGCACGCGCCACTACTCATTGCAATCACCTTTCTTTGCGGCCTCGTGCCTATTGTCGGCAACCTGATTAGTAACACCATTATTGTCTTCGTCGCTTTGACGGTCTCCCTGAAACTGGTGATTTCAGCCCTCGTATTTCTCGTTGTGATCCACAAATTGGAATACCTCTTAAACAGCAAGATCATCGGCGACCGCATACGGAATCCCGTTTGGCTGACGTTGGTTGCGCTGATCATTGGCGAACGACTCCTGGGTATCCCCGGTCTGGTCCTCGCTCCGGTGGTATTGAATTACTTGCGCGTGGAAATGCTGACAGTGGAAGTGCCGGCAACGGAAGCTCCAAGCCCGGCCATCGAAGTCCCAGTGGAGCTTCCCTAGATCCACATCAACGCGCGGCAGGACGTCAGGCCGCAAATCCCAACCTGCGACGTTCCCCTTCGAGACTTTGCATTCGTGTCCATTCGTGTTCATTCGTGGTTAAATGAAAGCTGGTTTTCTTGAGAAACTCATCGAGCGACTTGGGCGCATCGGGCCAGAAGAGGTGCAGAATTATTTTCTGCGTCTGGCGCAGGAGAAGGGTTTCCTGGAAACAGTTTTCAATGCCATCCAGGAAGGGATCATTGTGACCGATTCCAAGGGCCGGATCACTTATCTCAACGACGCAGCTTGCGGACTGTTTGGACTGGAGGCGGCGGAAGCAATCAGCAAACCGCTCGACGAACGCGTTCGGGGTTTGGATTGGGAATCGCTTACGAAAAGCACCGGGCCTGTCAGTCATGACATGGAAATTTTCTATCCGCAAAATCGCTTCATCAATTTTTATATCGTACCGCTGGTGATGGAATCACGGAATTCTGTAGCCGGAATCGATGATTCGGGCCAGCCGGGATCGCCGATCCCGGCTACAGCGGAACAAGTTGGCCACGTGATGATCCTGCGCGATATCACTAAGAGCCGGCGCACAGCCCAGCAAACTATTGAGTCGGAACGTTTGAATGCACTGACCTTGCTGGCAGCAGGCGTCGCGCATGAAATCGGAAATCCACTCAACTCGCTGCACATTCATTTGCAATTGATGGAGCGCAGCGTCCAAAAGCTGAACGGCGATGCGAAGGCGGAACTTCAACAATCGATTGATATCGCACGTTCAGAAGTTAACCGACTGGATTCGATTGTGACCCAATTTCTGCGGGCAATCCGGCCATCGCATCCGCAACTTCATCCGGAGAATCTAAACACGATAGTCGAGGAGGCAGTGCGCTTTTTCATGCCCGAAATTCAAGACCGTGGCATTGTCGTCGAACAAGAACTGCGCTCTGATCTGCCTTTGCTTCAGCTTGATCGCGATCAGATGAAGCAAGCGTTTTACAACGTGATCAAAAATAGCCTCGAAGCCATGAAGCGCCACGGAACTTTGCACATCCGCACTGACATGGACGACACCAATGTAATCGTGAGCTTCGTTGATACCGGCAGTGGTATGTCCGCGGAAAACTTGAGTCGTGTTTTTGAGCCTTATTTCACGACCAAGCCATCGGGAACCGGTCTTGGATTGTTAATTGTGCGCCGCATTGTGCGTGAGCATGGCGGCGAACTCTCCATTGAGAGTAACGAAGGCGAAGGTCTCACGCTTACGATTCGATTGCCGTACATCGAAAGGCGCATTCGCATGCTGGAAGCGGGCGAAAATAAAACGCCACTTCAAGGAACGACCGCTTCCCAGCCGCCGAGTGAAACATGACACGGGCAAAGTCATTCAAGCTGGAAGCATGTACCACCAAGCAGGCAGGAATGCCTGCGTTACGACGCGATTAATCGTGGCTAAATGCTCTTTTCAGCCAGCCTTCGAATTGGCGGAAGAGTAGGCCCAGGTAGGCTCCGGGCGATTGCTTGAAAAGTTCGATAATCCGCGGACTGAGATCCTGCTCAGGGTCATCGATTGTTCCGAACAGACGCACATTGGTCCATAGATAGCCGTTCTCTCTGCGACTAAAGACTTCTTCAGGATTCGGGAGCCAATCGAGATATTCACGGGTAAGCCCAAGTCGGATTGTGCCGCGCAAACGACGTTGGTTGATCGACAGTTCTCCCTCGATTCGGAATTTGCCTCTTTCTTCGATGGAAATGTTTTTGATGTCGATCTTTGGATATTTCCATCCAAAGCTGAGTGAACACTCATTCAGGTCCAAATGTTCAAATGATTTTTTCTGTGCAAGCTCTGCGAGCTTTTCCAGAAGGGGAACGTCATCAATTCGTCCCTTACGAATGCGCAACGAACCTTCGCCGGATGAGTTTTCTAGCTTTGGATCTGTTCCGGTCCAGTGAAGGTCACCAAAAGCGCTACCCTTGAGGCGCCCTTTCCATTCGGCTGGCAACCACGGGCGAATTGGCACCGCATTGAAGTTCGCTTTGAGATTGACGCTCCTATCCTTTCCGATTCCTGCGTTTGCCTGTGCATGAATGCTTTCTTCGCTACTCGAATTCGATGCAAGGTCGATATCGTAAACCGTGATCAGTGTCTTGGTGATGAGAAGATGTGCGCGGCGGAGATCCAGATCGGGAAACAAAGCCATCTTCAGCCTGCCGCTGGTGGCAACGTATTCAAAATCCGGTCCGTGAGGCGTAATGAGCAGTTGTGTGCCGAAAAATCCGGCCTGCTCGCCGCGAAATCGCCAGTTTACGTTGGCGTGATTCGATTCAATCTTTTTCAAATAGACTTTTTTGGGCAAGAAAATGGCAAACCATGGCTTGGGTGCCACTGCTTCAGGATTCGCTTTGTAAACCTGAATCTCGACATCGCCGGATTGCACGCGCACGTCGCTGAACCTCCACTGCCGCACGAAGACGCCCCACGGATCAAACGTTGCCGTGATGCCACGAGTATCGAGTGACTTCATCGCCTTCTTTCCATTCCGCGCTTCAAAACTCTCGCTTTGCGCTGTGAATGTACTTGTGCGTCGGATCGGCGAGTAGCGGCACTCAACGAAATGCAAGCCTTTAGCTGTCTCGGTTTCCATCGCCTGACGAAATGAATCGCTCTCAAGGTAGTGAGTCAGCAGCGGACTGTGAAAAATGGTTACGCAACCAGCGGCTGCGATCAGAAAAAAAATCGCAATCGCTCCCGCGCAAATGAGCAGTTTCCTTCGCAAGAAGGGAAGATAACGAGTGAAACTAAAATGACGAAACGACGAACGATCCGCCCGTTGTCATTCCTTCGTCATTCCGAGTTGTGTAAAGAGAAACGCGTAGATATCGGCCAATTGTTTAACTCGCTCGCTTAAGGCTGTGCCCTGGCCGTGGCCTGCGCTGGAGCTCGTCCGCAACAGAATTGGGTTTTCAGATTTATTGGCTTCATCGAGGCGCGCGGTCATTTTGCGCGAGTGATATGGCGCAACCCGCCCGTCGTTGGCGCCGGTCATCATCAGGACCGATGGATATTTCGTTCCATCGACAACATGATGATACGGGGAGTAGGCGTAAAGCGCTTTGAACTGATCCGGATCTTTCACCGTGCCGAACTCGGTCACGTTGAACGCGCCGTTCGGCGCCAATTCGACTCGAAGCATATCGTAAATACCGACCGAGGAAACGACGGCGCGGAACAAATCGGGATGTTGCGTGATCATCACGCCCATCATAAGGCCGCCGTTGCTTCCACCCTGGATCGCCATTTTTTCCGGTCGCGTGTAATTCTCTTTGATCAGGTATTCGGCCGCAGCCGCGAAATCGTCGAATACGTTTTGCTTTTTCGTGAGATTGCCGGCCTTGTGCCAATCTTCGCCGAACTCGCCGCCGCCTCGAATATTCGCCACAACATAGACGCCGCCGCGATCAAACCAGAGCCGCCGTGTAAAATCGAAATTCGGCGACATACTGATTCCGTAACCGCCATAGCCGTACAGCAGCGTCGGGTTCCTCCCGTCCGGCTTCATCCCTTTTCGAAAAAGAATGTTGAGCGGGATTTTTGCGCCGTCTTTTGACGTGGCGAACTCGCGCCGCACGTCGATGTCGGCAAACGACACGGGCGAGCTGCTGCGCAGCGCCGTCTTTGCTGGCTCGGTTTTTCCATTGAGACACCGAAACCACGCCGCTGGCTCGGTGTAACTCACGTCGCGAAACAGGAGCGAGCCGTCTTCGAGTGCGAGCATTTCCTGAACGGCGGAGATCTGTGGAATCGGGATGATGGTTGCAATTTTTCCATTCAGGTCGAAGCGCCGGATTTGAGATGGCCCACCGAGCAGATCGCCCACGTAAAGGGCGTCGGTGCTCGGCACGATGCGCTCGATCACCGCTTCCCCAGCGGGAACGATCTCAGCCGCGTTCTTCAACTCCGGCACGCCCAGCGGCAGGCGCAGAATCTTGCCGCGCGGCGCGTCCGCGCGTGAAATCAGGTAGAGCGTATCATCGCGACCGAGGCGTGCGATTTTAATCTGATCGCTGAATTGCGTGATCTGCTTCCACGTCCCGTCTGGCCCGAGCAGATAATGGGCGAAATCCCCGCCATCGCCATTCGCCACCGTCGCGAGAATGTATTTTCCGTTGCGCGATCCCTCGAGCGCGATCTCTGCGATGCGTGGAAAGTCTTTGCCGATCGAATAGGTGTCCTCGGTGTCCGGCGTACCGAGTTTGTGAAAATAAATCTGCTGATAAAAATTCAGATCAGCATCGGACCGCTCGCCTTTGCGTGGAAAGCGCGTGTAATAAATTCCGCTGCCGTCGGCGTTCCAAGCCGCGCTACCTCCCGCCGTGGGATACTGGACATGCGCGATTGTGTCCGGCAGCGCTTTGCCTGTTGCAGTCTCGTAGAAATGAAGCGTGCCGTCTTCACTGCCGCCTTTGGAAAGCGACACGGCGACACATTTGCCATCCAATGATGGCACAAACCAATCGATTGCCGTTGTGCCTTTGGCGTCCAGTGCGTTCGGATCGAGCACGACTTTTTCCGACTTGAGATCGTTGGCCGATGCGAGCGTGACCAGCAATTGCTGTTGTTTCGGAGGCTGGAATTTCATTGCGAATAAAATTCCCGGCCGCGAGACAATCGACGAATAACTGGGCGACGTTTTCGCGTACCACTCGGTCAGTTGTTTCTCAATTGCCGCCCGGTCCAGTAATTTGTCGAGATATTGACGGGTCCGCTGATTCTGCGCGTCCGACCACGACTTCACCTGCGGGTCGTTGTCTTCTTCAAGCCATTGATACGGATCTTCGACAGTAACGCCTTGGTATTTGGTAGAGGCGGGTTTCTTTGGAGTCTCGGGCGTAGGTTCGGCAGCGCGCGGACCACCACCCAGGCCAACTCCAGCGACTGTGGCGACTATGAACAGGAAACGAGTCGCACTCATGAGTATGAGAAAAGCCTGGCGGCGTTACTTGCAAGATCGGTTGCCCTAACGTGTAACTGGGATCGACGATGCCGGAGAAACCGCCGCATATTTTGGATCTTTAACCTGCTTGCGAATTGCTGCGAACAGCCTCTTGATTCCCGTCAGGCTTACATGGTTCGCGATGAAGGATGGGATATAGCCACCGGTGTCGGTGTAAATGGAATAGGTGGCGCGAGTCTTGGTTAAGCCCACCGGCTCAAGCAGCCATTTACCCTCGCAAAGCTTTACGCGCACGACGCCTTTCGTTTCTGACGGTCCGAGGTCATTCGCCGGCGACCAATGACTCATAAAAACGAGACCATCGGGACCGCGCCACGATTCCTTCCAGACCCGCAGCGTGTAATCGCGATCAGCGCAAACTTTTGGCGAGAGACGTTGATATCCAACAATTGAATCGCCATCCTGTTTGATGAGCCGGCACTCAGTCACCGAGGGCATGAACTTTGGATAATTCTGGAAGTCATCGATCACCGCGCACACAGCATAAGTGGGCGCGTCAATCGGGCCGACGGCTTTGAACTCCTTAAGCGACGAACCTGGATGCGGGCGGCTGTAAATCTCAACGTCTTTGTCGCGAACGGACAGTTTCCAGTCGCCGTCCTTATTAGTCGGCTCCTCAGCAGCGAAGACGGTTGGAAACCCAGCGAGAAAAAGCGACATCAAAGCGGGGAAGATCCGCTGGGGCATCGGCGATGATACACGCTTCCCGTGCAAGCGCCACAGCAGATGGCCGTTTTCTAGACCCGTCGACTCGGCGCGGGCGTGCAGAGAAATTCTTTGAATCTCAGTGCAGTCTGCGTTCTCTGCGGTTAATCATTACTGGTTCTGCAGATATGAATCTACAGCCCACCATTCTTGTTGTGGATGACGAGAAGCATACGCGCGACGGGCTCCGGCGTCTGCTTGAGAACGATTACGACGTGTATGTCGCCGCCGACATCCCAGGCGCGATAGACGTACTCGAGCGAGAGCAGATCGACGTCCTTCTAACTGATCTGCGTCTCGGCAGCGAAGACGGAATGGCCCTGATCGATCGCGCCCTGAAAATGCCGCGTCCCCCGATCTGTATCATGATGACGGCCTACGGCTCGGTGGATGTGGCAGTCGAGGCGATGAAACGCGGCGCGTACGATTTTGTGACCAAGCCGCTCAACCTCGACAAGGTCGAAATGCTGATCGCGCGCGCGGTGCAAGGGCGCAAGCTCGAGCAGGAAAATCGCGCGCTTCGGCAACAAGTTGACGAACGTTACGGACTCGAAA
>QHNR01000003.1 GCA_003218475.1 Verrucomicrobiota bacterium
AGCTGTACGAAGAGTTCTGCGAAGCGCTGCGCAGCTTGAGAGTTACCGTGGCCACAGGAGCTTTCCAAGCGATGATGTCAGTGGAATTGGTCAATGAAGGCCCGGTCACAATCCTGCTCGATTCTGACAAAACGTTCTAGACAGCAGCATCACCTACAGGCTCGGCCGCAATCTCACTGCTGTGTGGTTGATAGGGACCCATTAAGAAAAATCGCGACCGGGATTTTTTCCACGGCGCGATTTCAAATGTCATTCTGAGCGAAGGCGAAGAATCTCTCACGTCATCCAACGCTCGCTAACTTGTGAGATCCCTCGCTTTCGCTCGGGATGACAATCAGACCAAAATCACGCTTCCGTGTTGTCTGTCGCCTTCGCGGACCTCTTACATTGCGCTTTCAGCTGAGTGAACTGGTCTGCGGAAAGAATTTCTTTCGCGCGGTTGAGGAACGTTGTCCGGCTTTCCTTCGTGCAACCTGCTTTCATGCATTCGGCCTGCCACGCTTCAATCTTTGCCTTCTGGTCGGGCGTGAGGTTGAGTGTCGCCAGGTTGACGCAGGCGACGCCCGCATTCGCCACGCCTTTTGCGCAACAAGCCTTGTGTCCTGCGAACGCGCTCGACGCCATAAGCATCCCAACTGCAAGTAGAGCTGTAGTGGTAATTTTAATCATGGTGAGTGCTGAGACCGACTTGGCGTTGCGGCGTTCAATTTTCATCATTGGGAAATAGAAGTGGCACGAATTGATTCACGCGTTATGACAAGGCAACATGTCCACGACACTCGAACCTGTCAGACCGATTGAGCTGGCTGAAATACGCGCGGCAGGGGAGCGAATTGCAAGCACGATTGTGCGCACGCCGCTGATTCGCATCGAGCTCGGACGAGATTGTCCTGACATTCGACTCAAGCTGGAGAACCTCCAGCCCATCAACGCGTATAAATTGCGTGGCGCCGCTAATGCCGTTGCTCTTTTATCTAAATCGGAGCGGGATTGCGGAGTTTGGACGATTAGCGCAGGAAACGCCGGGCAGGGCGTTGCCTACGCGGCAAGGGCCGCAGATGTGCCGTGCACAGTTGTGGTTGTCGAAACGGCGCCGAAATCAAAGCTGGAGCGAATGAAAGCGCTCGGCGCCAAACTCATTCCTGTCCCTTACGACGTCGCGTGGAATGCGCTTGAGGAACGATCGTATCCCGAAGCGGACGGAACTTTCATTCATCCTTTCGATGATCACAATTTCATCACTGGGCACGCCACGATGGGAGTCGAAATTCTCGAGGATGCGCCGGACACAGCTGCCGTCATTGCCAGCATTGGCGGTGGCGGTTTGATCACCGGCGTGGGCAGCGCAATCAAGGCGCTCAAGCCGGAAACGAAGGTTTTCGGAGTTGAGCCCGAGACAGCTGCGTCGGCAGCGCTTTCATTTAAGAAAGGTTCGCCCCAAGTGTTCACGAACTGGAAAGCTTCGTTCGTCGATGGCGCAGGCGGCCAAAGCATGTTCCCTCGCATGTGGGAACGAATGAAACCGGTGGTGGACGGTTACCTAGTCGTCACTCTCGAGCAAACGAAAAAGGCGATGCGACAAATGGCAGAAAAGGCGCGGGTCATCTCCGAGGGCGCTGGCGCGTTACCACTCGCTGCGGCTCTCACTGGAAGAGCCGGCAAGGGCCCGATTGTCGCCATTGTTTCAGGTGGCAACATCGATCTCAACAAGTTCTGCGAGCTGATCTCGCAAGCCGAGTATTGACTTTCGCTTCCGCATTCGAATAACCTCCTCCCAAAAAACGGAGGAAAAACAAATGAAGATTGGCGATACAGCACCAGATTTTGAAGCAGAAACTACCCAGGGCCGGATCCGGTTTCACGATTGGATTGGCGACTCCTGGGCTATCCTGTTTTCACATCCGAAAGACTTCACACCGGTCTGCACAACCGAGCTTGGTTACATGGCAAAAATCAAACCGGAATTTGAGCGCAGAAACGTGAAGATCATGGGGTTATCGGTCGATTCGACCGGCGATCACGCGGGATGGGCCAAAGACATAGAGGAAACGCAGGGGCATGCGCCTAACTACCCAATCGTTGGCGACGCTGATTTCAAGATATCAAAGCTGTACGGAATGCTTCCAGCCGACGTCGAGGGCGATCCGAAGAAGCGCACGCCAGCCGATAACGCCACTGTGCGCAACGTTTACGTCGTTGGACCGGACAAGAAGATTAAGCTGATCCTCGTCTATCCAATGACAACAGGCCGCAACTTCGATGAAGTATTGCGTGTGATTGACTCTCTGCAATTGACCGCGAAGCACCAAGTGGCTACGCCGGTGAACTGGAAGCCAGGCGAAGATGTCATCATTGCGGGGTCAGTATCTGACGAGCAGGCGAAACAGCGGTATCCGCAAGGCTGGAAGGCGCCGAAACCGTATCTCAGGGTCGTACCGCAGCCACAGTAACTGTAGGGCGTTTGATTCGCTCGCGCCAGCGAGCTGACCCTCCGGGCTTCCCGGCTATGTCGCTCGGCGCCCGCCGGCTCTGTTCTGTGAAACGCCTCTAGCGTTCGCCGGAATATTCTGCCGGGTCCTGATTAAAATAGCTTTGCAGTTCTGCGTATAACTTTGGGTGGCGAGCGCGTAGAGCGTGCGGTTGCTCAAAGAAAGCTTCGACTGATACCGCAAAAAACTCGACAGGATCAGTGGCTCCGTACGTGTTGAGCAGGGTCGGTATCCTGTTCTCATCAGCGCTTCGCAATGACGTAAACTCGGTCCTCATAACTTCACTCCAGGAGAGTTGCTGTTCACGCGTTGCCAATCCGGGCACGCCATCGGCTGCATGATTTTCGAAGTCAAGTTGGTGAGCAAACTCATGAAGGACAACGTTCTTACCGTCTGAGGGATCAGCAGCGCCATGTTTGACGGCGCCCCAGGAAAGGACCAGCGAACCCATTCTGCGACCGGTCTCACCAAGGCGACCTACAGTCCCCTCCTCCCAAACGTGCTCACCGAGCTGCCGTTTTTCTTCCACCATGTATGTCAATGGATAAACAAGAATCGTGAGCAGACCTGGAAAATAATCCGTACTGCGATGCAACAATAGAAGACAAGCCTGCGCCGCGATGGTCACCCGGACCTCGTCCGTGATCGCGAATCCGCCACATCCCTCGAAACGTTTTTCGGCAAGAAACACTTGAACGTGACCAAGTAGCTCCGCGTGATCGCTCGCGGACAGTCTGTGAAAAAATACAACATGGCGCTGAATCAACGTCAGCCACTGTTTCGGAAACGGCCGCGCCCGCAGGCGACGTCGTCTTCGCTGCTTCAGCAACTCAAAGATCATATGAAAATCTTAGCAGAAAGTTTTACGGTATTCGCCTCAGTGGGTGCGCTTCGGTATTAAAGATAACTTTATCGAACTCCAAAGTTCCGGCCGGAGCGAAGAGCAAATAAAAGTACTTGAAAGTCTCAGCCAGAACGAAGCTCTCCATTTCGTCGAGCTGTTGTTTACTCGTCACATCAGTAAGCGCAGCGTAGCCGGAATCCGTGCGGCAATATCTGACAAAGTCATCGAACATTTTCTCGCCTCTATGCCGATACTCCGGGTCGCCTGTGTAATGATAAAGATAATAAGTCGACTCAACGATCTCGGGGCGGAGATGATAACTTCCGGCGACCACGTGTATCGTCTTGTAATCAAGAATTTCCGGCTCAATGCCGTACAGGTTCCACATTTTAAATGATGAAGCTTGCAGGCGACGCGCTCGAGCGAGATCGCCTGACAAGGCGAGCAACGCAGGGAAGAATGCATCAAGCGCGCCGTAGGTCGTTTCAGTGCGCTTACCTGTCTGCATGTCAGCGTGGCCGTACCACAATTCGCCGCCGATTTCATCGGTAAGATATTTGTTAACGGCGGGAATGCTGGCTTCCCACATATCGCGACAATCTTTGTCGCCGAATAGAAGCCAGCACTTCCAGAGATACTCGTAGTACGAATCAATGCCGCCGCTGATGTGACTGTCAGTGTTCGTCCACGCGCCTGTCTCGACGTTAATGCCTTGCCCCACGAGGCCGAGCTGCGAACGCCGCTTGAACGTTTCGATTAAGGCGCGTTTTGCTTTGTCATAGAAAACGGCCTTGCCGGTCAGTTTACTCAGCGTGCCAAATTCCAACAACAGCGTGCCGGTTTCTGCCGGGTTCGTCACCGCGCCGCGGGTCTGGCCAGTGCGGAGACTCACATAAACATATGGGAGCCCCGTGGGTGAATTGAAAACTGGAAGCAGTCGGTTGCCCAAATCTTCAGCCAAGTTTAAGAGGCGTTTGTCACCCGTTAGCTGGTAGCCGGAGAGAAGACCGCCGAGCAGACGTATCGTTATCTCGAAATTTTTGACGTAAATATCGCGATCGAACGAGAGATCACGGACGATAAGCGAGCGCGCCTTTGCCGCCTCGGCGTCGAGATGCATCACAACGAGTGTGTCGAGTGCATCAACTGGAGTCATCAGGAGCGACTGTCCATACCAGTCGTGCGGGGTTTTACTTAAAGGTCGCAATGCGTCATGGCCCCACGCATAGCGCTCGTAATTATTCCACGCATGCAGAAATTCAGTTCGCACACGTGCAGCGAGCTGGTGCGCGCGCTCGTCCTGAGGCGCTTTGGCGCATCCGTGCGTAACGAGCGCCGCGAAGACAGCCAGCAAAAACGCAGTTGGCGCAATTCGGTCTGGCATTCGGCTCGGATCAGCCTAACAATCGAGGTTAATTAGGATCCAACAATGAATACCATCTCCATTTCTCGACGTAAATTCGCGCACCTATTGGGCGCCAGCGCCGCTGCGGCTTTCGTCAGGCCAGCGTTTTCCTCTGCCAAACTGTCGGAGCACATCGGTGCAACTGGCGGCATTGTGCGTTTGAGCGCGAATGAAAATCCTTACGGACCCTCGCCAAAAGCGTTAAAAGCCATGACAGATTCATTTGGCCTCGCCTGCCGTTATCCCGATGAACACAACAACGTGCTAATTGACAAGCTGGCCAGGCTGAACGGAGTAAATCACGATCAAATCCTGCTCGGCGATGGTTCCAGCGAGATTCTAAAACTATGTGCGGAAACATTCACCGGCAAGGAGCGCGGAAATCTTGTCGCGGCTGACCCAACCTTTGAGGCGATTCTGGAACAGGCCAAGACAAACGGCGCTGAAATCGTAAAGGTGCCGCTAACAACCACGTTTGCGCACGACCTTCCAAAAATGCTTGCCGTGGCCAAAGGGGGTTTGATTTACGTCTGTAACCCGAACAATCCCACTGCCAGCATCACACCGAAGGATGAGTTGCGCGATTTCATCGCAAAAACTCCGCGCGAGACGGTGATTCTCGTGGACGAAGCCTACTTTCATTACTCCGACAGCCCCGATTATGAGAGCGTCGTCCCGCTGGTGAAGGACAATCCAAACCTGATCGTCGCGCGCACATTTTCAAAAGTTTATGGCATGGCTGGATTACGCTGCGGTTATTGCGTGGCGCAAAAAGAAACCTTGGAGCGCATGCGCCCGTACCAGATGTGGGACAGCGTCAACATCATGGCCCTGGCCGCGGCGAATGCCAGCCTGGATGATCCAGACCAGGTCTCAACCGGACAGCATTTAAACAGCGAAGCGAAAATGTTCGTAATTTCCGAACTTGCCACAGCGGGCTACAAAACGATTCCGTCCCAGGCCAACTTTATCATGGTCGATTGCAGACGCCCCGTCGTGCCGTTGATCAAAGCAATGAAAGAACAAAACGTCCACGTCGGACGCTTATTCCCTGCCCTGCCAAATCACATGCGCGTCACCATTGGAAAAAAGCCCGAAATGGAAACTTTTGTGTCGGCATTCAAGCAAGTGGCAGCGTAGCGCCTTGAAAGATTGTAGCGGCGGTTGTGTCAACCGCCGAATCGAAGCGAATACGCGCTTGCTGCGGCGAGCCCCTCTACAAGCTCAGTGTTTTAGCCGAACAAGCCGTGCAGCCAGAGATAAACAGCTCCGGCGAGCAAGCTGACGAGCAAGACGACCAGCAACATTTTCCTGTGCGCGACTTTCCGCGCCTCGGTAACGGATTGCCCGTCAGTAGCCGGCACTGCGATACATGGCGGGAACACCGCCTCGAGCGCTTCGTGATACAAGTGTCGATCGTCTACCGACATTTCTCCGGCATGATTGAATTCGGTATCGTTCACGATGATCTTCGCCTTCAGTTTTGCCGCCAGTCGCGCTCCAGAATGAAGCGCGGGCGTCTCGTGGATCGCGCGCTCGTACGCAACCCTTACCCTGACCGGCATTTCATCGGCACTGGCGTATTCGTGGCCGTTGAACTGGATCTTGGTTTTAAAAGTCTCGCTCACTAAAAGGACGAGAATCAAACCTAGTCGTCAGTTTTGACAACTATTTTTCCAGAAATTCTAGCGCGCCGTCTTTTGCATTGAACTGAACGGTTCGGCTTTTGTGGACTAAATTATCGTGAAATCATTCCCCGAACGTGTGGCCAAAAAAGGATCGCACCGATTATCGTCGCCGCGATTGCTGTGATGAGCACTGCCCCTGCCGCAACGTCTTTTGCGTCGCGCACGATTGGATGAAAATTCGGCGACGCGGCGTCAGCCAGGAATTCAAAAGCGGTATTTAGCGCTTCTGCTGTCCACACGGTCGAGATAGCCAGGATGAGCCAACACCATTCTGAAACCGATAGATGAAAAAAACATCCCGCGGCGATAACAGCGACAGTCGCGATCGCATGAATCCAGGCGTTATGCTGACAACAGAGCATCCGAACGATTCCAGCGATGGCGTGCCGAAAGCTTCGGACCCGGCCACTAAATTGAAACGGTCGAATTTCTGAGCGGTTGATGCCATTGACCGCACCTTCGTTAACCGACGCATGTTTAGTCTTCATGTGCTCTTCGGCGTGATGTCGCCATTGCACCGGTAAGCAAGTATTTAACTCCCGCGCGATTCAGGCGGCGGACCGCGTCCATGGTCAACTCCTGCTCTGTCACAAACGATGGGCGAGCAAGATGCGCTCGCGCAAGAGTCGCTCCACTTCCTCCCTGCTTGCATTCGGATGCTGGTGCCGAATGCCTTCACGCGTGATCGCACATGCAAGCTCGTGTAGATCGAACGCGAGTTTGAGTCTCTCTTCCCCGGTCATCGCACGATATTTCTCGATCTGCTTTTGAAGAGCTGCCTCGGGTGTCATAAAAAGATTTCAACGCGCGTCGAAGGCAAGGGCACCGTCTTTTGCGCTAACGTTGACGGTTTGACCTTCGCGGACTTTGCCTTCCAGGATGTCCATGCTCAATGGATCGAGAATTTCTCTTTGAATGGTGCGCCGCAGTGGGCGTGCGCCGTAGACCGGGTCGTAGCCTTCGCGCGCCAGCAGTTCCTTTGCAGAATCGGAGAGCTTGAGCGTGATCTTCTGTTGCTCGAGACGCTTCGACAGCCGCTTAAGCTGAATTTCCACAATCTTCTTGAGATCGTCTTCGGTGAGCCGATCGAAAATGATGATCTCATCAACGCGATTCAGAAATTCTGGACGGAAATGCGCACGCAAAGCATCCATCACCAATCGGCGGCGCGCTTCGCGTGATTCCTCCTCGGTGATGTATTGGGACCCGATATTTGAGGTCATGATGATGACCGTGTTCTTGAAATCTACAGTTCTCCCCTTCCCGTCTGTGATTCGGCCGTCATCGAGCACTTGCAGCAGCACATTGAATACGTCCGGATGCGCTTTTTCGATTTCGTCAAAGAGCACCACCGAGTACGGCCTGCGCCGGACCGCTTCGGAAAGTTGACCGCCCTCCTCATAACCAACGTATCCCGGCGGCGCACCGATCAATCTCGCGACCGTGTGTTTCTCCATATATTCGCTCATGTCGATCCGGATCATGGCGTTTTCGTCGTCGAACAGAAATTCGGCGAGCGCGCGCGATAATTCCGTTTTGCCAACACCAGTTGGTCCGAGAAAAATGAAAGAACCAAGTGGACGATTTGGGTCCTGTAACCCAGCACGCGCCCGACGCACCGCATTCGCAACGGCTTTGATCGCTTCCTCTTGATCGACAACGCGCTCGTGCAAATGCGCTTCCAGTTTGACCAGCTTTTCTTTTTCGCCCTCCTGCAATCGCGACACTGGAATCCCAGTCCAGCTCGAGACAACCCTGGCAATATCTTCCTCGGTCACTTCTTCGCGTAGCAGAGTTAATTTCCTGGTCTTTTCGGTTAACTCGGCCAGCTTTCGCTCCAGTTCGGGGATCTTTCCGTATTGAATTTCGCTCGCTTTACTTAGCTCCCCACGCCGTTGCGCGCGCTCTAGTTCAGTCCGAAGGGCATCAAGCTGTTCTTTTATTCCGCGCTGTTGGTTGATGATTGCTTTTTCCTTCTGCCACTCGGCTTTGAGTGCGTTCGCTTTCTCTTTCAATTCGGCCAATTCCTTCTCGAGTCTCTTGAGGCGCTCCTTGCTCGCCGCATCTTTTTCTTTTTTGAGCGCCTGCCGCTCCATTTCGTGTTGCATGATCTCGCGCTCGATTACGTCGATCTCCGTCGGCATCGAGTCGAGCTCAAGCTTCAGACGCGACGCCGCTTCATCGACAAGATCGATTGCTTTGTCCGGCAGGAATCGGTCGGTGATATAGCGATGCGAAAGTACGGCGGCGGCAACGAGCGCTCCGTCGGTGATTCGCACCCCATGGTGCACCTCGTAGCGTTCCTTCAATCCGCGCAGAATCGCGATCGTGTCTTCCACGCTTGGCTCATTTACCATCACCGGTTGGAAGCGACGCTCGAGCGCGGCGTCCTTCTCGATGTATTTGCGGTATTCATCCAGCGTGGTCGCGCCGACCGTCCGCAGTTCTCCGCGCGCAAGCATCGGCTTCAGCATGTTCGACGCGTCGACAGATCCTTCGGCCGCGCCAGCCCCGACGATCGTGTGCAGTTCGTCGATGAAAAGAATGATCTGGCCCTGCGCATCGGCCACTTCTTTCAAGAACGCTTTCAGGCGGTCTTCGAATTCGCCACGGAACTTCGCGCCGGCGATCATCGCGCCAATGTCCATCGCGATTATGCGTTTATTCTTTAAAGATTCCGGCACGTCGCCGCCGATAATTCGCCGGGCAAGACCTTCGGCGATCGCAGTTTTGCCAACACCTGGATCGCCGATGAGCACCGGATTATTTTTTGTACGGCGCAACAACACCTGCATGACCCGGCGAATTTCATTGTCGCGTCCGATCACCGGGTCGATCTTGCCGCGCCGCGCCAACTCAGTCAGGTCGCGGCCATATTTTTCCAGCGCCTGATACTTGCCTTCGGGATTTTGATCGGTCACTCGCTGGGAACCTCGCACCTGCTGAAGGCCCTGCATGAGCTTGTCGCGCGCGACGCCAGAGTCTTTGAGCAATTTTGCTGCGGGAACATTCGCACCAGCCAACGCCAGCAAATAATGCTCAGCGCTGGTGAATTCGTCCTTCAGCTTCGACATCTCCTTTTCTGAATTGTCCAGCACGCCGCGAAGTTCGTTCGAAAGCCGCAGATCAGCGGCCGCGCCATGTATTTTGGGTCGGCGGTCCAACTCAGCGCGCAGCTGCTCACGCAACTGATCGACATTTGCACCAATCTTCTCGAGGAGCGGGCGCGTTATGCCTTCGCTTTGGTCCAGGAGAGCAGAAAGAAAATGTTCGTTCGTGATTTCAGGATGATTAGCCTGCGAAGCGAGGTCCTGCGCCGCCTGCAGCGCCTCCTGCATCTTTTGCGTGTATTTGTCGATGCGCATCGTATGTAAACTAATGATCGCAGGCTCCAGGGCAATCGCGCTTAAGTAGCGACGATTCAGCCAACTGCCATGGCGATTCGCTCAAACGCTACTCACCAAAATCGGCAGGCGTTTGACACAAACGCCTCTACACGGATGAGTGTTTGCCATGAGCGCGGACGTGAAGATATCCACTCGTAACGCATTGCGCGTTCTGCGCCGTGGTCCGTTTCGCCGCTACATCATCGGCAGCGCGATCTCCGACACCGGAACGTGGATGCAGGTGATGGCTCAAGGTTACGTGATGAGCACGCTCACGAACAAAGCGATCATGCTCGGAATGGCCAATCTCGCTGCCGGTCTGCCGATGCTCCTTTTAACGATGGTCGGTGGTTCGGCGGCTGATCGTTTTGATAAGCGAAAAATTCTTCTGACAACGCAGTATGTTCAGATCGGGCTCGCAATTTCCATTGGGCTCTTGATCATGAGCGGCAAACTCGAGATCTGGCACATTCTGGCGTTTGCGGTCGCACTCGGCATTTCCAACTCATTTGAGATGCCTACCCTCAACGCGCTTGTGCCCGAGTTGGTGACGCGCGATGAAATTCAAAGCGCGATTGCTGTCGACCGCGCGGTCTTTCACGGCTCACGCGTGGTTGGTCCGTCGCTGGCTGGAATTTTCATCAGCGTGTGGGGTGCAGCTTCGGCTTTTTTTCTTAACGCAATTTCGTTCGTGGCGCTGATTATCGCCTTGTTGATGATCCCGCCGCGACCGCGCGGGACTGTGGAAGAAGAAGAGAAGCGCGCCAGCGGGATCAAAGAAGGATTTCGCTACGTCGCGAAGGACAAGCCAAGTCTTGCGATGATCGCGCTCATTGCGGCGACGACTGTTTTCATTTTCCCCATCATTACCGTGATGATGCCATTGTATGTGCGACTTGTGCTCGGGCTCGGGGCGGATCGGCTCGGGTTTTTGATGGGCTCGTCCGCAGTCGGCTCAGTCGTCGGCGCAATTTTTCTGATTAGCATTCCGCGCCAGAAGCGCGTGGCGATCATGATGATGAATGTGGGGATCGTCGCAGTCGCGATTTTTAGTTTGTCGCGCGCGCCAAGTTTCTATCTCGCGACGGCGCTGCTCATTTTTAATTCACTGGGCTTGGCCATGAACTTCGGGTTGGCTAACACGATTGTGCAGGAACGAGCGCCCGATTATTTGCGCGGCCGCGTCTCGGCTGTATTCATGTTGAGCTTTGTTGGTCTCATGCCGGTCGCGGGCTTGGGAATCACTGGTCTATCGGATCTGATCGGAATGCGCACGGCGCTGGCGATTGCGGCTGGCTGCTATGCTGTAATCGCGCTGATTGTGCTGGGACGCGTGCGACGGCAGTGCGCTCAACCTGCAGTCAGCGAAACACCCAGCGCCGAAACGCCTGCGCCGCCAATCGCCGCTGCTGTTTAGCGTGATCGCGTTTTCCACCTGCTGGAACTCCGGACGCCATACAGCCGGGGAGGAAATGCTGCGCGAAATCAAAATCGAACTCGGGTTTGACCTGATCGAGCTAGGCCATGGAATCCGACTATCGCTAATGCCGGGAATCCAAAAAATGTTCGACGCCGGCGAAGTCCGCTTCACCAGTTTGCATAATTTTTGTCCCCTACCCATTGAAGTGATGACAGCTTCGCCGGACTGCTACAAATTTTCCGCCGCTTCTTTGGCGGAACGTGAGCGTGCAATTAAGCAAACGTTTCAGACAATCGATTTCGCAACGCGATTGAACGCGCCGTTTGTGGTATTGCATTTAGGCCAAGTCAACATGCCGCCAATTACTGACCAGTTGATCGAGTTGGCGAAAACTGGAAAATACCTATCGCGCAAATACGTCAGATTAAAGATAAGAGCCGTGCAAAAACGGGAAAGACTTGCGCCCGCTTATTTGCAGCGCGTCAAAGACTGCCTGGGCCGCATCATTGAGTACGCCGCTTCAAAAAATGTCAGAATCGCTTTGGAGAGCCGTCGCGGTTATGAAGAGATTCCAAGCGAGCGCGAATTACCTGGGTTGCTCGATGGGACGAATGGTGCGCAGGTGGGTTACTGGCACGATTTCGGTCACTCGCAAATCAAAGAAAATTTGGGGTTCATCGATCATGCCGCATGGCTGCGCCTGATCGGTCCGCGAGCGTTGGGCTGTCATGTCCAGGACTGCATTTGGCCCGCGAAGGATCACGAAGCGCCGTTTACCGGCGCCGTAGATTTTGAGAAACTAATTCCGCTTCTTCCCACAAACTGTTTATTTGTCTGGGAGATGAGCCCGAACAAAACGGCGGATGCAATTCGCCGGTCCGTACAAACCTGGAAGGAACGCTTCGGCGAATGAAGAAAATCCTGATCACTGTCTTCCAGCTTTGCGTCACGATCGGGGTGCTTTACTGGGTTTATCACGATCCCACCAGGCGCGCACAGATGGTTGAGGCCATCCGGAACGCCGAGTATCGCTGGGTCATGATGGGCATACTGGCATACGTGGTGGTGGAAATCGCTGCTTGCTTTCGCTGGCACGTGTTGTTGAAGGTCCAAAAGATTCACCTGAGTCTCCCGCGCCTGTCCGGCTTGTTCCTCATCGGAATGTTTTACAACCAGTTTCTCCCCGGAGGCACCGGCGGGGACATCATGAAAAGTTATTACCTGCTGAAAGAGACGCCGGACAAAAAAGCAGGCGCACTGCTCGCGGTAGTGTTCGATCGGTTTATCGGCCTTGTCGCGTTGGTCGCAATTACGGCCACGCTCATTGCGTTGCGTTACGATTTCCTTTCACAAAAACCCGAGACACGAAACTTGCTTTGGCTGTTGCTCGTCCTCCTTGGCGGTTCGGTCATTTTTTTACTTTCTACCTTTGTCATCAGTGGATTCAAACTCTTACACTCTTTGCCGGCACGATTCCCGGGCCGCGACAGATTAATCGAGATCTCCGCTGCCTATCATCTTTACGCGCATCACTGGCGCGCAACGCTCGTGGCGTTTGTCGCATCGATCGTGGCGCATCTTGCCACGTTCACCACTTTTCTCTTTGCGGCGTATGCTTTGGGAGCACGCGTGCCCCTGGTGGATTTCTTTGCAGTAATGCCAGTCGAACGCACAATTTCGGCGTTACCAATTAGCTTTGCCGGGATTGGACTTCGGGAAAAAGTTTTGCAGATCATGCTGAATGGCCTCTGCGGCGTGCCGGAAGCAAAAGCTATTCTGATCGGGTCGCTGAGTTTTCTCATCATTTTGGTTTGCTGCCTTCCCGGCGCGATCGTTTACCTGTTTTACAAACCTAGCGGCGCTGTCGCGCGCGTCGGGCTGCGCGAAATGGAACAGGAAGTGGTGACCCTTGAACACGAGATTGGGGAAGCGGAGTGATAAATCTTCTCAACGCCCGACGCTCAACGTTCAACGCTCAACGCTCAATTCAGGAAGTTGGGCGTTGCACATTGGATGTTGAGGGTTGGGCGTTTTCTTCATGGTAAAGCGCAAAGGCCAGCGCCCATTCGTCGTCGCTACTTTTGCCATGACTGCCGATGGCAAGGTGACGACGCGGACCCTGGCACCGGTTGATTTCACTTCACGTGAAGACAAACTGCACTTGTTTCGCCAGCGCGCTCTAGCTGATGCGGTCCTGATCGGGCACACCAGTTTGAAACGCGATAACGTTCGGATCGGCCTGCCCGCTGAATTGCAGGACGCCAGGACCAAACGGGGTCAAAGCCGATGCCCATTGCGCGTAATCATCTCCAACAAAGGCAGAATCGATCATCGGCTGAAGATTTTTCAGTCCGACATTTCTCCGATCATTATCTTTTCTACCAAACGAATGCCGCCGAAATACCGGAAGGCCTTGGAGAGCAAGGCGACACTCCATTTAAGCGATGCAGAGCACGTCAATCTTCCAATCATGCTGGCAACGCTGAGCAACAAATACAACGTGCGAAGGCTCGCATGCGAAGGCGGACCGACGCTTTTTCGCGCCTTGTTGGAACGGCGTTTGATCGATCAACTCAATCTCACGCTCGCGCCGTACATGTTCGGCGGAGCGAAAGCGCCGACATTGACAGGTCTGAGCAAAGAATTCCTGCCCGCCAGCGTGCATTGCGCGCTGACCAATATGCACACGATCGGGGACGAATGTTTTCTGACCTATCGAATCAAGCACCGGCGGGGTCGCCTAAACTAGCTTGCTTTTGCGGCGCGGCCTTTGCACAAGTTCACCTTCGCAGTTTGGGCAAACGCAGTTCATCTGCTCGGCACAACTCGCACAAAATGTGCATTCGTAATTGCAAATGTATGCTGTTCTGCTCGTCGTAAGCGTCGCCACGCATTTTTCACAGGATCCCTTTCAGCTCCAGCGCCATTTGTTTCGTCTCCTATCAGGGAGCTATTGCAAACCATCCTATCTCAACGAACAAACGCGGCTAAAGAGACGCGATGTAACGAGGTTAGTCGGTTGTTGCGGAGGGTTTGTCTTTTTGTGCAACGACAACCTGGAAACCGGTATGACTCTGTGTTGTGGGATCAACCGGCTTGTCAGTAAAGATGATCGTCGTGCCCGGAGTTATGACTTCCTTGGCCTTGGTTAGGAAGTCGGTTGGTAGCCTGCTTTTCTGCGCTGCCAGAAAGAGACTCTCACTTGAGCTGTCTTTGGCCTTAGCAGTCACTTGCACCCAGCGCAGATGCCCATCTGCATCCGTTCCCGGTAGCGCGCTAAAAACACGATCGTTCAAAGGCAAAATGACCTGTGGATTGGGAATTCCGGCGCGGCCGATCTCCACGCCGTTACGATAGACATACACCGTTTTGTCCGCGCTGCTGACGATCAAGGCGACCGGGCCACTGGGAGATTTATCGGCGTTCCATTCAAATTGCCCCGCGGGTATCGGCTCGCTCTCTTCGCCACTCCGCGTGAAGAACAGGCCCGGGTGCACTGTTTCAGCCGGGGCCGAGTGCGCGTCGGCAATAATCACCGTGGCGCCCTTCATCGTGACGCCAAAGAGGAGCTTGGAAAATTCAAGCGGCAATCGGACGCATCCATGCGAGTCGGGATAACCCGGCAGATCGCCTGCATGCAGCGCGATCCCACCCCACGTCACGCGCTCCATGTAAGGCATCTCCGCGCCTTTATAGATGCTGGAGGTATGATGAACCTCCTTTTCCAGGATCGTGAAAACACCAGTCGGCGTGCGGTGACCTGGTCGACCTGTGCTGACACTCGACCGCGCGATGCAGATACCGTTGCGGTAGACGTATGCCACCTGCTCAGTAATGCTGGCGATAATCAGCAGAGGTCCTTCCGGCGCACGCTCGGGTTCCCACACATATTGGCCAGGCTTTAATGTGACGGTTTCCGGGGAGACTTCGACCCCCTCGGTAAAGATTTCGGCGGAAACGATCGAGTGTCCGAAAATAAGTAAGTTCGTAACGAGGGCGATAAATAAGGAGAATGAAGCCTTCATGATAGCTGATGAATGAGTTAGCTATCCTCCTGATGATTTAGATCGGCCTTGGCTGTCAACATCCTTTTTATGCGATACGATTGTGCCTTTGGTGCCATGAATCGGCTCGGGTGCGGCTCACTCTATCGGCTGCTCGGTCCGTCAGCGCGACCTGGGACAAGACGTGCTTCTTCGCGCAGTCTATTTCAGCGAGTGGTATCGTTGAAAATAATAAACAATGCCGATGCTGGCCTGAAACCTCTTTGCGCTGCCAGTGAGCGATTTTTCCACTGTAGCGCTGAGGACGATCGGGACTTTAGAAAGGCGCTTGGCAACGCCGACGCCCACCCTGTGATTCCATCGGTCGCCATTTTCAAAATCGATGGCCGTTTTGTATCTCGCGTTGATCGACCAGGCCTGCGGAAAAATTAATGTGGTCGGTAACGACAGCTCAAGATAACGCTGCGGCCGAACATCATCTCTTTCGGCAACGGAATGATTGTAGTCGGCATTGAAACTCGCACTGAGCCATCTTGAAAAGTCATGCGCGACCCCCCAACCGGCCTTTGAACGCCAGACCTTTTCAGCAAGGATGCTATCGGAAGCAGTATCGGTGTGCAGCTCGATACCACCGCCAGTGCGCCACGTGCTCAAACGAAACGCGGTGCCCAGTCCAATCTCCGCGTCACCAACACCGCCGAGCCTATCGTCACCTGATGCTTGATCCGTTCGGTAATAACTAAAGGGCAACTCGAAACGTATGCCCCAGTCTTGCGAGTCACCCCCAGGCCACCCCCATAATCCTGCTAGCGTCCAAGTCGCCTTTTCCGCACCGTCTTTGAAGTGCTCCCACTCTGAGTCCAGCGACACGTGGGTGGCGATGATGGTTTGATCGTTTAGTTGCTTCAACTGGTCTGCTTTTGTCGGATTAATCGACGGTTCAGCCGCAGCGACGCTTCCACGCGTACTCAGCAACAGAGTAAAGAACAGGAACCACTCAAAGGATTCCCGGAGAACAAGGCGCAGGTTGTTAGCAGCCACGAATTACGACAAGGATCAGAAGCTGATATGGCCGCGCGTTTAGCTCGTGTCTTTGCCGAGGTGGGCCAACGTCTTTATCATGGGTTCGCTCGGAACTCGGACAACGCCGGCGAATGGAAAGTCAAGTTCGAGGATTATGTAAACAGCGCAGGCAACCGAGAAGGCGCCAGCCATCAGGGCGAGAGTGCTTGTAGCATTAGCCGGCGCCAGCAGGCTAAAGCCCAAGAAGATCACCACAAGCCAGATCATCAACGCGATCAGCAACGGCTTTGAAACCGACGGCACCGCCTGCGCCTGCAGCAGCGCTCGAATCTCGGCGAGTTGCACCATGAGAGTTGCTGCCTCGGTCTTAAGAGCACGTTGCGCGTCATCGCGCGGGGCGAGACGACTAATGGGCGCATAAACGGCATCTCCCATCTGCGGGTTCGGGTCTAATCGGACTGGGCCACTTCGCTCCGCTGGCCATGTGCGGCGGACTCCGTCGGCCGTTGCGTCGCGGAGCGCGCGTCGCGCCTCCGCCGTTTCCGGTCCGTAAAGCGCCAACACACGATCGAGCAAGGCGACTTTCGCGGCCATCTGGATCACTTCGGTTCGAGTAGTGTCGAAGGCGCCCTTGGCTGAACTGATGAGCAACCCCAGGAGTATGGCGGTCATGGTCCCGACAAGACCCAGCGCAAGTTTGATCGCGTCTTTAGACTCAGCGCTCAGCTGCTCCTCCGGAAGGAGTCGGCGCAGACGTCCTCCCAGCAGCGTGACGCAAACGAGCACTATGAACAAAATCAGGGCGACCGCAGTAATAATCATTGTGGGAGTCTCGGAATACGCAGCTTGGTAACTTGTTTGAGCGATAGCCGGTCTTGATGCGCCTTTGTTTCTTTGGTTCTACAAAAGACTTGAAGACTGGTTCAAGACAATAGTTGTGAACATCGCTTATGAAGTTAATCCGCGCTCAATTCGGCTTGACTCGCTAAGCCCCTTTCACCACGATGCCGTCGAACCAAATAAGGATAAACAACAACATGAAAAAGTACATCCACCCAATCGCAGCGGCTTTATGCTTCGGCACGTTTGTGCTCGTGGCGCCGACATCGTCTGCTCAAACGAAAGCTGCGAAGCTTCAAGCGATATCACAACAGCTTAATCTCACGCCCGAACAGAAAGCCAAAGTTTTGCCGATTCTCGCCGACGAAGGGCCAAAAGTACAGAAAATCAAGAACGACAATTCGCTCACGAAGATGCAGAAAATGCAACAGATCAAAGCCATCCATCAGCAAACCGATCCTCAGATGAAGGCGATTCTTTCACCTGCGCAGTACCAGAAACTACAGGCGATTCGCCAACAGGCGATTCGGGACGCTGTGCAGGGGCGATTCTGACCGCCCCGTTTAAGTTCAGCTACGCGGGCGCGCGGTCGCTGATTGCCTGATTACTTCGTCTGAGAAGAGCCGCCCAGCCGAGGTCGGCTTCCAAAACTACGGCCTAATTCCGCACGGCACTCGCGAAGCGCTCTAGATATCTGCGCTGCAGATCCTCGGCCCTAACCTTGGCCGGTCCAAGATCGAATTCAACCTTCTGGATAGTGCCTTTGAAATTGGTGGGCAATACTTTGGCGTAGATAAATTTCGGCACTACCGGAAGACCATTGTCGGTGCCGATGTCCATACCTTCGTAAGCAGTAAACCGGAGCGGCACCGTGTGCTCGATTTTACCTTCGGCCTCCTGTTTGCCATTAACGAAAAGCCGGCTTGAGCCGCTGGTGGCAAACTCACCGGGTTTATCGGCAGTGAACTCATAGCGCACATTGACCTTGCCCGTTGGCAACTCATCGCGCGAAGTGATGGTGTCCAGTTTTAAACCAAGGAAACTATAGGTGTGTTTCAGTCGGCCTTCTTCCACGTAAAGCGAGAAGCCGCCAAGAAAACTGCCTTCCGCGACGATCACGCCCGCTATTCCGGGACGCAGCCCGAGGCCGGACCGGCCCGGATTATCCAAATCTGCGCTGATGCTATACGAACGATTGTAAATCGGGGGAATCATCCCCGCGGAGATATTTTCCGTTCCGTTGTAATAGATAAATTTCGTCTGACCAGTCGAGTCTTTGGGGAAGCCCCACAGAAAGGCGAGCTCGGCAAATAGCGGCAGCACCTGATACTTCTCGGCCTCGGTCCAAAACAGCGCCGTTAGTTCGCGTACTTTATCTGGATACTTGTCCGGGACGTTGTCCGCCTGCGAGAAATCTTCGTCGAGGTTATACAAGTCGCACTTGTCATTGTCTGGGGACCATTTGCCTGGTGCGAACCGCGCTGCTGTTTCGGGATCAAACTTCCATGGAATCCGGTCTGGTCGCCAGCATGCGATCCAGCCGTCCTTGTACATGGCGCGGTTTCCCAAAATCGCGAAATACTGTTGCGTGTGTCGCGACGGCGCATTGGCATCATTGAACGTGGACAGAAAGCTAACGCCGTGCATCGGCATCTGTGCGACGCCGTTGACTTGCTTCGGCACGGGCAGGCCCGCAGCTTCCAAGATGGTCGGTGCGATGTCGGTGCAGTGAGTGAACTGACTGCGCAGACCGCCTTTATCTTTAATGCGTTTCGGCCAGGCAACGACCATCGGGTTACGAATACCTCCAAGGTGTGAAGCAACCTGCTTCCCCCAT
>QHNR01000032.1 GCA_003218475.1 Verrucomicrobiota bacterium
AGCCGGGCGGGCAACTCTCGACCACAACGTTAGTGGAGAATTATCCCGGCTTTCCCGATGGAATCGACGGACCGGAGCTCATCCTCAATATGCACAGGCAAGCGGAGAAATTTGGCGCGCGTTTTTCCTACGCGGAGGTGACTGATTTTGATGGAAGCAACAAGCACGTCCGGATCGAGGCAGATGATGAATGGCTGGAGACGCAGGCACTGATCATTGCCAGCGGAGCGTCTGCGCGATACCTGGGGCTTGAAAACGAAGAAAAATTAATCGGTCACGGACTAACTTCGTGCGCAACATGCGACGGCGCATTTTACAAGAATGTGCCGGTCTGCGTGGTCGGCGGAGGCGATTCCGCCGCGGAGGAATCGTTGTTTCTCACCCGGTTCGCTTCAAAGGTGTATCTAATTCATCGCCGCGACAAGATGCGCGCTTCTGTAATCATGCAAGAGCGCGTGTTCGCGAACAAAAAAATCGAACCGATCTGGAACACGGTCGTTACAAACTACATTCCGGACGAAAAGGGCGAGATGCGCGCCGTGTGTTTGCGCAACGTGAAAACAAACGAAGAACGGGAACTAGCCGTGGCGTGCGTGTTTATTGCGATCGGTCACGACCCGAACAGTCAACCCTACCAAGGCAAACTCGACATGGACGGCGATGGATATTTGATCACGAAAAAGCTGGTGGAGAGTAAACATCCTGGCGTGTTCGTGGCGGGCGACGTTGCAGATCGCGTTTACAAGCAGGCAGTAACCGCGGCCGGTTCCGGCTGTGCCGCAGCGATGGACGCGGAGAAGTATCTCAGCGAATTAGAATCGCATTCTTGATTGCGTCTGGCACAGTCGTCGCGTTTCTGTTGTCATGCTGAGCGAAGGCGAAGCATCTCGGATTGTTGGATCCGCGGTGGGAAGGAAAGATAATTAGAGATTCCTCGACTTCGCTCGGAATGACAAAACTGCCTTGAAAATCTGCGACCTGACCCAGTTCTACTCTCCGCGAAGCGGCGGCGTAAAACGGTACGTTCACGAGAAAATTGGGTATATCAGGAATTGCACGCCTGAGAACGAACACGTTCTCATTGTGCCCGGCTCAAAAACTGAGGTGACCAACGGTGCGCGCTCGCGGGTCTATTCAATTCATTCCCCATTAGTCTCACGAACTTCCCGGTATCGCGCGCTCCTTAACTTACGCGCGATCGAAGAGATCCTGGAACGCGAGCGCCCTGATCTCATTGAATCCAGCGATCCATATCAGGTCGGGTGGAAAGCGGTCGCTGCCGGACGCGCGCTGAAAATTCCGATTGTTGGATTTTATCATTCACATTTCCCGGAAGCATATCTTCGCGGCACCGCGAAATTCTTAGGGCTGCGCGGCACGCACCGCGCCATGAAGCTGACACGCACTTATGTGCGTAAACTTTATAATAGCTTTCAAGCCACGCTGGTGCCTTCCGAAAAGCTGGCCGCGGTTCTTTCGGACTGGGGCGTGCACAACGTCCAGCCGGTCCGGCTCGGTGTGAATACGGAAGTTTTCAAGGCGGCGCCTGATGATGCCCAAGCCACACGCGAGTCATTAAGAGTCGAGCCGGATCGAAAGCTGCTACTGTATGTTGGACGTTTGGCGAAAGAAAAAAACGCGCAAACACTGTTTCGAGCCTTTGAGCTTCTGCGCCGGGGAGACAGGAATCAATTCCACCTCCTGGTGATCGGCGATGGGCCGCAGCGAAAAAGATTAGAAACGTTGCGGCGCCACATTGGAAACGTCTCATGGATTCCATACTGCACCGAGTCTGGTGATCTGGCGCGCTACTATCGCGCAGCCGATCTCTTCGTTCATCCAGGCGTCCAGGAAACATTTGGCCTTGTCGCGCTGGAGAGTCAGGCGTGCGGGACACCAGTGGTTGGGATCCGCGGCAGTTACATGGACAACGTCATTTGTCACGACCAGCAATTATGGGCCCGAGAGAACAGCGGGGAAGCTTTAGCGGACGCCATCGTGGCAGCGAGCACAAACAAGTTGGCCACTTTGGGTGAATCCGCAGCCCGCGCGGCGCAAAAGCTGTATAGCTGGCCACGTGTGTTTGACGAACTCTTTTGCATTTATCGCAAGGTTCGCTCAAACTATCGCCGATTTTAAATGACGAACGACGACGACCACAAGCCGTTCCTCATTCGTGGCTGTCGCAGATCGGACCGCGAAGCGGTAAGAAAGCTCTGCTGCGATACCGGCTTTCTCGGCGAGCCAATTGATCCCGTGTACGAGGATCGAGAATTGTTCGCTGATTTTCTTACTACGTACTATACCGACCACGAACCGGAATCCTGTTTTCTCCTGGAGGTAGACGGAGAAATTCGCGGTTATCTGCTGGGTTCGCGCAAGCCGCTACGAAACCAGCTCTACGCGCTTTATCAAAATGTCTGGCTCTTTTTTCGCGCGCTCACGCGCTATTTTCGCTACAACGAGCGCTCCCGCCGGTTCATTCGCTGGACGCTTGTGCATGGCTGGCGCGAAGTGCCGGCTGCGCCGCGGCGTACGCCACATTTCCATATCAATCTGTTGCCGGACGCTCGCAAAGTCTCGACCACGCGTGCGCTCATGAGCGCGTATCTGAGCTATCTGTATCGCTCCGGCGAAAAACGTGTTTACGGCCAGATCATCAGATTTGAGAGCAGGCGCGGAGAGAAAATGTTCGAACGCTACGGGTTCAAGGTTCTGAATCGGGCGGAGATCACGAAGTACAGGGCAATTTATCCCCAATCGGTTTATCTCAGCACCGTCATTAAGAATCTAGAGACGGCCGAACCGCTCTCCGTCACGACGCGTTCACGCTTCTAAGATACGCAACTTGTCCCAAACGGCGGCGTGCGTTAATATGCGCCGCATTTTTGCCGGCATAGCTCAGCTGGTAGAGCAGCTGATTTGTAATCAGCAGGTCGTCGGTTCGAATCCGACTGCCGGCTCCAGCCTTCGCTCGGAGCGCGGCCGAAGGGAAAGATTGGAGCCACGCCGGTGTTAACGAAAAGGCGGCGTGTTGAATCGTGCTTGAGAGGATCCGCTCCGAGACTACGGCTTGGCAGGCCATCTCAATTTTGGATTGCGGATTGCAGACTGAATTAAGACGCTGCGGTTTCGCCGACGCGGAGGCTCATGCCCATCACGCGGACAATGAAGTCGCGTCGCCGGCGAAGTGGAGAAGTTCGAGAATATCCGAGCGCAGGCGAAGAAATTCGGAGCTGCTGCGATCACGTGGTCGAGCCAGTGCATTAGTGATGTCCCGGTCGATTCGGCCCGGACGCTGAGTCATGATCATGATTCGATCACTCATGTAGATAGCTTCATCAATGTCGTGAGTGACGAGAAGCATTGTGGTGCGGCGATTTTCCCAGAGCCGCAGCACTTCGTCCTGCAGGCGCATGCGGGTGAAGGCATCGAGCGCGCCGAGCGGTTCGTCGAGGAGGAGAACTTTCGGGTGATTGATGAGTGCGCGTGCCACAGCAACGCGCTGGGCCATGCCCCCGGAAAGATGATGCGGATACGCATCTGCAAATGCCTCGAGTCCGACGAGCCGCATGAATTCGTCGACTTCATTTCGCTTTTCGCGTAAGACTCGGCGCGCAACGAGGCCGGCCTCGATATTGCGGCGAACCGAAAGCCATGGAAACAGATTTGGGTCTTGAAAAACGAGACCACGTTCCGCACTCGGCTCGTGGATTGGGTCTGAGCCAATCAAAAGTTCGCCTGAGTCGGGACTATCCAGACCGGCAATGAGCCGAAGCAGGCTCGACTTGCCGCAGCCGCTTGGCCCAATGAGCGAAACCAATTCTCCCGGCGCTATCGACAGCGAGATATTACTTAGGGCTTGTCGACGCGTGAGCGGGTCGTCAGGCGCCGGAAAGCTTTTGCTGACATCCTGAACGCGGAGCGAGGAGGGTTCGGTCTCAGCTACTGCTACCATTTGATGATTCCTTTTTGCCAGACGAGCAGGCGGTCCCGGATCTTAAACAAAAGCGTCATCAGCGTTGAAAAGAAGGCTGCCATGATGATGAGGGCGGCGAAGACTTTGCCGTATTCGGCCCAGCCTTGCGCCCAACTGACATACCAGCCGAGACCAGATTTAACTCCGATAGATTCCGCAACCACAAGAGTAAGAAAAGACGCACCGAGGCCCATGAATAAGCCGATGAAAATATTCGGAACTGCGGCTGGAATCGCGACTCGGAAGATGAGATAGGCGCGTCCGGCGCCGAGCGTTCGGGCGACATCAAGGTAGGACGCGCGAGTATTGGAAATCCCGGACGCAGTCAACATTGTAACGGGGAACCATACCGCGAGCGCGATTAATCCCGCTGCGGATGCGATTGCCGAAGGGGATACAACCATCGCAAGAGGAATCCATGCTGTAGCTGGAATGGGCCCTACAACTTTAAGCAGCGGCATTCCCCAATAGCGCACAGAAGTCGACCAGCCGATGCACACGCCGCTAACCAGTCCAACGAGCACGCCGAGTGTGTACCCGCTCAAGAGCAAAACGAGCGAGTGCCAGGTGCTATCGAGCAAAAGCGCGCGATCGCTAATCAGACTGCGTAATACCGCCGCTGGCCCGGGAAAGTACGGCAACGGGAGCAAGTGGAAACCCAACGTAATCACATCCCAAATACCGAGTAACAGGATTGCAGCCGCAAAGATTGGCCACATGTGCCGCATCCATTGGCGCAAGGCCGACCAGAAACTTTGCGCGATTGCGAGAACGATTGAGACGCCGAGAATTTCCCAAAACAGGAGCATGTAAGAATGTGTCTCAAGCGGCGGCGACTGTTTTGATAACAACAAGTGAATTCCGAATGTTATTAGGCTTGCGACGGGAACAGCCAACTGCATTGGCCAAGGCAACGTCGATGAATTCTGCAGCCGATTCGTGCTATTATTCTCCGGCCGGGTCCGCACGAAAGTTACATAACCTTGCGGTACATGGGTCGCCTCGCCCTTGGAGGGAGAGGGGGAGGGTGAGGGTTTTCTCCAGGACAACTTACGCATGCAGGCTCCCAAAACCCCTCACCTTACTCCTCTCCACTTAACCAAGGGGAGAGGCGAGAAAGGCTGGCGTGTTAGTTTCATTTCTCAACCTGACAATCAATGAACAGTACCTGAGTTCAACAGAGTCGGCGTTGCCGGTCTGCTTATTTCTGGGCGGCTACCGTATTCTTCTGAAGGCACGGTGCGTCAGGGTCGGCCAGATTCGGAGCGTCCTGATCCGGCTGATCGAACATTTTTCTTCGGCAGCAGGAATCTCCCGTATCTTTCTGGATCAACTCCGCGATTAGCCGGATATCTTCGTCGGGCGAGACTTGCCCGCCGGCGACTTTTTCTACCTCCAGGGTCTTAATCCATTCATCGGTAATGCCGTCAAGGTGCATAAAGGCACGTTTGGCCAGCGCTTCCGTATCGGTTTCCGGAGAAAGCATCTTAGCCACTTTCATCTCCCGGCCGGCAGTGTGAACCGACTCCTCAGCCAGCTGGACGCTTGGTACATAGCGCAAACGCGCAAGGGCCGCCGTATTCAATTCGGGTGTTGAGGCGAGATATTTTTTTTCCACGGCCAAAAGTGCCGCAGCCCTCGGGTTGGTCTCAACCCACTTGGCGCCTTTCAACAGGGCACGCGTTGCTCTGGCAGCCCTGTCTAGATTAGCGTCCACCCATTTGCCGTTGGCGATCACCTCGCAGCAATACTCATCCTTGTAAGGCGCATCCGTTATCTGGTCGGCAATATTTCTTACCTTCCCCTCGGCGATCAGCAGGCTTCCGATTGGTTCCGCGTTGCAGACGGCGTCAACTTCGCCTTTGTCTATTGCCAGACCTAATTCACCCGCGGGAAAAACTTTCCAGGTAATATCTTTTCCGGCATCAATTCCGTGGGTTCCGAAGACACGATTCGCGAAGACGAACGGTGGCGTGCCCATTCCCGGTACACCAATCCGCTTGCCTTTCAGATCCTCGATCGTGTGGATATTCGTTTTCACGCCCGCTTGGACGCGCAGACATCCACGATGAATTCCGGCGAGGAATCGTACGTCCAAACCCTGTTCGATCGGTTTGAGGAAGTACATTACCAGGTGATGAGTGATGTCGTAGTTGCCAAGCGCTAGCGCGTCTTTATACGTTGCCCAATTGCATTTCACCAGTTCGGGCTCGAGTCCCTCCTCCTTGAAAAAGCCCCTCTCGTAAGCGACGTAAATCGGAGCCTCGCAGGTTAACCCGATGTAGCCGACGCGGACTTTATTAGAATGAGCAGTGCTGGAAGCGGGATTCTTTCCACAACCGGCCATGAGCAAAACGCTAAGCGCGACGGCGGCGATCAGTTTTTGTTGAATCATTCTGTCTTCAGAGGTTTGAGAAATAGCGCAATAAGTTTTGCCTATGGAAGCAGAATCTCTCCCGTGAATCAAGCTCCTGATTGCATTTGGCCAGTCCGCCGGACAATATTCCTTTTCCGATGCAGGAGCCTTTGGATATCCGCCACCTGCGCTATTTTCTTGCAGTTGCCGAAGCTCGAAGCTTTAGCCGTGCAGCTGACAGGCTCGGAATTTCCCAGCCGAGCGTTTCTCAACAGATGCGAGATTTAGAGGCGAGTCTTCGCGTGTCTTTGTTTCAGCGTCGTGGAAAGCGCATTCTGCTTACCCCGCGAGGTCTGATTTTTCAGGAGCACGCCCGCGCTGTCCTTCATCAGTTGGAGAATTTTCTCCATGAACTAAACACCGAACCCGGGCAATTACGCGGTGAACTTCATTTAGGAGTTATTCCGGTGTTGAACGTGCCGCTCGTGCCGCATCTTCTTGGCCTTTTCACCGCCGATCACCCTGCGATCAGCATTATTGTCGAAGAAATCTCATCCACCGAGATCGAAACGGCGCTGGAAGAGGGTCGGATGGACGTTGGTCTTGGCTTTCTCACCCGCCACTCACCGAACTTGCGTTACGAGCGCCTTTGCACCGATGAATTTGCCTTAGTCGTGGCGCAGAACCACCCATGGTCGAAGCGACGGGTGGTTCATTTCTCGCAATTGCACCAGCAGCGTCTCCTCCAGTTGCCGGACACTTTCGTGATGCGCAGGATGACGGATGAAATTTGTCGAAGACATCAAGTCCGCCCCCATATGGTGGCCGAGATCAACGCAATTGAAACGTTGCTTCGCTCGCTCGCGCCTTTGGAAGCGGCAACATTAATGCCTAAGATCGCATTACTAGGAAGAGAAAGTCTGAAATTGAAGGCGATCCGGCTGCAGGGAAAAAAACTTGGCCTGGACATTGGTCTCTTGCGGCTGAGCGATTCGGCAGCGAACAGCGCTGTGGCCGCATTCACGAGTCTCGTTAAGGCGACTGTTCCGAAAATGATCAAAAGTACAACCGCACGTCGGCGATGTTAGGGCGTGTCACTCCGTGCGCGCCGATACTATGCGGCGGGCAGAGGACTGCCCGCCCTGCCAGATGGAATTATCGGGAATCGGGGTGGCGTAGATAAAGCGCCATGCCGCCCATGTCGATGACAGCGAAATTCGATGAGAGATATTCCTGACCCAGCACGCCCGCATTCGATTCGGCCGCAGATTTCGAGAGCAGTATGTCGCCCGACAGATGAGCAATTACCACCTCGGCATTTGCGAGCTTGAAATTGCCGATAGCTAGCTCTTTGACGCCCGTGCGATTTATTTCTTCAGCCAAGCCGCCAGCACCACCCGCGCCAATGCCCGCCAGAGCGGTGACGCCAGTGCCAGATCGCACGGCTACTTGCGTGTCAATGAGTGTATTCGCCGAGCCCGTGTCCAGGATGAAACGGGTCGCATGTCCGTTGAGCGCGCCTTGAACATCAAAATGATGGTTCGCATTTAACCGTATCGGGATTCGCGTAAATCCGCGACCCGCCAGGAAACTTGTGAGGCTCTGACTCACGGCGGGACTACGTCCGTTTGGATTAACGTAAAGCATCTGCCTGGTGCAATCGATGATCATCCCAAACTTTATCATCTCGTTTGCGCCAAGCAGACCGTTGATGTGGGCCAGGGCCTTGGAATCGGCGATATGCGACCCTGTAGCGGGACCACCGCGGTCTCTGTTGAAATCGGAAAAATCTGCGATGGCCACCGGTACGTTTGTCACTGTGCAATTGCCCATCGCGATGTTTTTTACTTTGCTGCTGCCAAACCGTTCCCAGCTCCGGCCAAACAAACCGCCCACGTTCGAGTCGGTCTTTTCCACAGTGAGACCGAATGTATTCACGCTGTTGACGTCGATGATCGTGTTAGGTGCCCCGGTATCGATCATCAGGGCGGCTCGCCGATTGTTAATGGAGACCGGAACAAATAGATGATTGCCGAAGCGCCGCTCAAGCTTTGCACCGGCAAGACCTTGCTTCGAAAGGAAACCAGCTAGTGTGCCGCTGCTTTGTTGTGATTGCACGCGAAACGGCCCGAGCGCCGCCAGCAACAGAATTGCGAAGAACAATCTTTTCATGAGATGAATTGCCGAGAGTGAGAAGGTTGGAATTTTCGAATTTTGGAAATGGCGGTCAAGATTGTTTCCACAGCGGTTGCGATCACAAGCGGCGCTAGTCGCCTAAAGACTCGATGCGCGGCGAACCTACGGTCGCCCAGAAAATTACAGCAACTGATAGGGATCGACGTCTACGCTGACAGTGACGTCTTCCGGGAATGGTAATTTGTCGAGGGTTTCGCGGACGAGCCGGCTGAGGCGCAGGATGGCTTCGCCGCGGATCAGAATGTGAAAGCGGAATTGGCCCTGTAATTTTTCCAATGGAGCGGGCGTCGCATCTCCCAGGATGAATTCTTCGGGCAACGCTTCTTTCAAACGGCGCTTTAACGTTTCGGCTGAAAGTTTCGACCGCCCTTCGTGCGCGGAGCGAACCGTGATCAAGATGGCGTGCTTGAATGGGGGAAAATCGCAGCGCTCGCGGAACTCCAGCTCCTGTTGAAAGTAGCCGGCGAAATCGTGGTGCCGCGCGAACTGAATCGATGGACTAAACGGCGTGTACGTCTGCACGAAGACTTCGCCCGGCGTTTCGCCGCGTCCAGCGCGTCCGGCGACTTGGGTCAGAAGTTGGAACGTGCGTTCGCCCGCACGGAAATCGGGCAGATGCAATGCAAGATCGGCGTTAATAATCCCGACCAGTGTCACATTTGGAAAATGCAGACCTTTGGCGATCATTTGCGTGCCCACGAGGATGTCGATCTTGCCGGTGCGAAAATCTCTTAAAGTCTCGCGATAAGCTTCCTTGCGTGTCATCGAATCAGCGTCCATGCGACGCACCACAGCTTTCGGGAAAATCTGCGCGACTGTTGATTCGACTTTCTCGGTGCCGAAGCCGTAATAAATCAGCGCATCCTTTCCGCAGTCCGGACATTTCTTCGGCACGGCGGCGGTATGGCCGCACAAATGACAGCTCAATCGCCCGGAGACCGCAGGATGCCGATGAAACGTGAGCGCGACGCTGCAATTCGGGCAGTTGCGTGCTTCACCGCACTCGCTGCAAAGCAGTGACGTCGAAAATCCGCGCCGATTCAAAAACAGAATCGTCTGTTCGCGTTTTTCTAAACGATCGGCAATTGCCTGCGACAATTTTTCCGAGAGTATTGCAGCTTTCTTTTCTTTCCGTCGTTCCTGGCGAAGATCGACGATGCGCATCAGCGGCATCTGCTTTTCATCCACGCGCTGGGTGAGCGCTAACAGCCGGTATTTGCCGGTGCCGGCGTTGTGATAACTCTCGAGCGACGGCGTGGCGCTGCCCAACACCACAACACATTTCTCAATCTTCCCACGTACCACTGCGAGATCGCGCGCATGATACCGTGGGGCCTCCTCCTGTTTGTAGGTCGTCTCGTGTTCCTCATCGATGACGATGAGCCCAAGATTCTTCAGCGGCGCGAAGACTGCGCTGCGTGCACCGATCACGATACGGGCGCGTCCGGCATGAATTTTGTGCCACTCGTCGTGACGTTCGCCCTCCGACAAATGGCTGTGCAGCACCGCGACTGCATCCGGCACATAGGCAAAACGGCCTTTAAAACGTTCGACTGTCTGCGGTGTCAGCGAAATTTCCGGCACGAGAACGATCGCGGTGCACCCGCGATCAAGCGTTGCCCGGATCGCCTGCAAATAAATTTCTGTCTTACCGGATCCGGTCACACCATGGAGCAAAATTGGCCGGGCATTTTCAGGTGCCTCGAGCGCTTGCGTAATTTCGTTCAGGGCGCGTGTTTGCTCCTCGTTCAAAACAAGATTGGACGTGGCGATGAAATGTTCATCCGCATGGGGATCACGCACTACGGCTTCTTCGCGCAACTTTGCGAGACCCCGTTTTACCAACGCACGTAACGTCTGGTTATCGAGAGATGTCTGGCGCAGGAGCTCTGCCGCGCGCATGGGCATTTCCAGCCTCGAAATTGCTTCGACAAGTTCTGCCTGCCGCGGCGCACGTTTCCGCAGCTTCTCAAGCTCATCATTGTCGATCTTACGCCCAGGCTGCACAAACAACTGTTTCTTCCACCCGACTTCTGCGCGTCGAATCACTTGGGGCAACATGCTGCGCATTACCGTTTCAATGGGGCAGCAATAATACGTGGCGATCCAGCGCCCCAATTCGAGCAGCTGCTCGGTTAAAACCGGTGCTTCGCCGATTATTGCTTCGATTGGCCGGATACCTCTCGCGTCAGTTTGTTCTGGGAGTGCGACGACTGTTGCGAGCGCGGATTTGTCGCGAAACGGCACGCGCACGCGCGAGCCGACTCCGATTCGGCCCCTCAGACTTTCAGGAACAGCGTAGTCGAGCTCGCGATGAATCGCCCGATCAATGATGACGCGAACGTAATTGGCCTTTGCCATGCGGTGCTCACAAATCGTAGTCGTGCTCGTGCTCGTAATCGTAGTCGATTACTGTAATCATGGTAAAAAGCCTGGGAAGATGAAACAGCATATGGTTCGTCGGGCGAGCACGATCACGATTAGGAGCACCAGCACGAACTGAATGATCCGGTTTTTGTTCAAACTCGTCCTCTGCGTGATGCTTGCGCTGGCTGCAGGCTTTGTTTACCTCGCAGTCCTATCGGGCGACCCGGTTTACACGGTTTACGAATGGATGAGCCCGGCGCGATTTCAACGATACGACCGCCTCATTCGCGTCGTCGCGGTCGAACATCAGCTCGATCCCATGCTCGTGAAAGCTGTCGTTTGGCGTGAGAGCCGGTTCGATCCGGAAAAGCATGGCAGTCGCGGGGAGCGCGGGCTCATGCAAGTAACCGAAAAAGCGGCCAACGAATGGGCTCGCGAAAATAAGATCGCCGATTTCCATTCCGACCAGCTCTTCGATCCGAAGATAAACTTGGAGGCAGGCACGTGGTATTTGCATCGCGCGGTCGAACACTGGAAGCTTCAATCCGATCCGGTTCCTTTTGGCTTGGCAGAGTACAACGCCGGCGCTAGTCGCGCCCAGCGGTGGAGCAAGAACGATGTTAGCGACACATCGGCGCGGACGTTTCTCAAGAACGTCGATTTCCCCGGAACGCGGAAGTACGTCGAGTCAATCATCGACCGCTACAAATTCTATCAACGGCGTGGTCGGATGTGACGAACAATTGTGCAGGGAGCCGCGCGCAGCGCTTCCCCGTCGACGACGGCGCAATTCCGGTTAACGGTTTTTGGTTATGACCAAAGAGGAAATCGCCGGTGTTCTAGAGAAAATCGCGACGCTGCTGGAACTGAAGGACGAGAATCCGTTCAAGGTCCGAGCCTACACGAACGCAGCGCGCGCGATCGAAACCTTTGGCGGCAACGTTCCGAATTTTCAGGATGAAGACGCAGTGGCAAAGGTTCCGGGAATCGGAAAAAGCATAGCGCTAAAGATCAAGGAACTGGCTGCGACCGGGTCACTCAAATACTTCGAAGAATTAAGCGCGGAATTCCCGGTCGGAATTATGGAATTGTTCTCGTTACCCGGTCTTGGCGCCAAAAAGATAAAAGCTCTTTATGATCGCCTCGGCATCGACTCAATCGAGCAGTTGCAGAAAGCGTGCGAGGACGGGCGCGTCGCTGAACTGCCGGGTTTTGGGCAGACAACGCAGCAAAAGCTCTGCGAATCTATCGCGAAACGCGCCGCGCACGCCGGCTCGTTCCAGTTCGGACAAGTCGCGGCTGAAGCAGAGAGGTTGCGCTCTGATCTGACAGCGCACGATGCAGCTTTACAGGTCGATATCGCCGGGAGCTATCGGCGCCGAAAGGAAATCGTGCACGATTTGGATTTCTTGGTGGCGACAAAAAAGCCCGAAGCGATCATGGCGTTCTTTGTTTCGCATCCGCTCGTCGAATCAATCATTGCGCAAGGACCGACGAAATCGAGTGTGCGACTTCGTTCTGGAGTGCAGTGCGATCTGCGAGTGGTGAGCACCGCAGAATATCCGTTTGCGCTCGCCTATTTCACCGGAAACAAGGAACACAATATCGAGCTACGCAGTCGCGCGCTTCAGCGAGGTTGGACGCTCAATGAGTATCGGCTCGCGCCGGTTCCAATCGATTCCAAAGCGAAAAAGAAAAAGCCAGTGGAGAAGATTCCAAAGATTAACGATGAAGCCGGACTTTATCGGGCTGTCGATCTCGATTTTATCCCGCCGGAACTACGGGAAAATTGGGGAGAGTTCGAAGCTGCCGAGAAACATTCTTTCCCGAAGTTGCTCGAGAAGGAGAACTTGCGCGGAACATTTCATTGTCACACCACTGCGAGCGACGGACACAATTCCATCGAAGAGATGGCCGAAGCTGCGCAGGCGCTGGGGCTCGAGTATCTGGGCATCGCCGATCATAGTCGCAGCTCAATCCAGGCAAATGGAATCGACGAACCAAAACTGCGCTTCCAAATCGCCACCATCCGGAAATTGAACGAGAAGCTGCATGGCTTTCGCCTGTTTGCAGGAATTGAATGCGACATTTTGCGCGATGGATCGCTCGATTTCCCGGATGATGTCTTAACACAGCTTGACTACGTGATTGTGTCCGTCCATTCCGTTTTCAATTTGAGCGAAACGGAAATGACGCAGCGCGTGATCCGCGCGATCGAGAATCCATTGGTTACAATGCTGGCGCATCCGACCGGCCGCCTGCTGCTGAAACGCGAACCGTACCAGATCGATATCCCTGCCATCCTGGACGCGGCCGCACGCACTGGCACATGGATTGAGCTCAACGCGGCGCCGAAGCGACTGGATCTGGATTGGCGCTGGTGGCCATTAGCCAAACAAAAGGGAGTGAAGTGTGTCATCAATCCCGATGCTCATCGCACCGAGCGTTTGCAGGATTTGTCGTTTGGAATTGGGATCGCGCGCAAAGGCTGGCTCGCCAAAGATGATGTGATGAATTGCTTGCCGCTGGGAAAGATTGAAGTCGCGTTACGAGCGAAGCGGGAACCTTACGCGGAAAAGTCCGAACTGGACGCGGCGGCAGGTGGTGAGGGTCGCCTTACAACTTAAATTGTGCAGCTAACACTTCTCTCTTTGCGGCATGAACATGGTAAGACATTTGCACGCGCCACCGGCTTTGATGAATTCGCTCATCGGCAACTCGTGGCAGCGGTAACCGCGATCTTGTAGCTGGGTCACGAGCTTCGGCGCGCCTTCGGGCAAAACAATATCGCGCTCGATAATGACGGCATTGCAGGAGAAGTGCATCGACTCTTCCGGTAAGACGTCGATCAAATCAGTCACATGCTCTCGGATCGCGCGTTGGCCGTACTCGTCGAAGGCCGATGGAAACCAAAACGCCCCGCCATCGGGCAGCGGACAAAAGCAAGTGTCGAGATGGTAAAAACGCGGATCAACGAGTTCTACCGAGATGGCTAGACAGCCAAGCATGTCTGCCAAGGCACGATGCGATTGAATATCGGAGCGAAATTTGTAACCGCAAAAAAGCGCGTCGCCGCCAAAGAGCGCGTCGCCTTCGCCCTCGAAGTAAAGATTGTCCGGCAGCCAATGCACTTCGTAGCCACGTTCTTCCATCCAGTTGGAAAAAAACAGCTGTTCACCAGCGCGTTCTTTGTGGCGGAAATTACTGGGGATGAATTTGCGACCCACGGTCAGCCCGGCGTTCGCAGTAAAAACCATATCAGGAAGCCTGGGCTGTGGCGGAATCAGATGAACCTCGCAATGCAATTCCGAAAGCGTCGCGTGTAATTGTTTCCATTGCCGTTGGGCAACAGCTGCCTGGGCCCCGCGGGCCACGCTCATCCAGGGATTGATCTCATACTCGATGCCGTAGTAATCCGGCGGACAAAGAAGCAGCTCGCGCATACCATCGCTCATCTAGTCGCGAACGCGCGAATCGGTGAGACAATCGACCAGTTCCCGAAGAAATGGCTCTACATCTGTGACGAGGCCGATTGACTGCAACGGTTGGTGTTCAATCGCTCTTTCCACGGCCGGAGGATCAATGTCCACGCAAACCGTTTTCACATCAGGTGCCAACATGCTGGCGATGGCGAGCGAATGCTGGAGCGTCGCGAGCAATATTATATGGGTCACGCCAGCGAGCTTTGTTCGCATGACTTTTTGAGCTTCGATTACGTCTGTTGTTACGCCGGGAATCGGTCCTTCGTCGCGAATTCCACCGGTGAGCACGATATCGACTTCATGACGAACGCAGGCGTGGAGAATGCCTCCGGTCAGGATCTTTTGATGCACGGCCGAGGAGATCCCGCCCGCTTCCCGAATCATGTTAATGGCACGCAGATGGTTCTCGTGTCCACCTCGTGCGACGGCGAGCTCTGGATTCGCGCCCAACGAGGTCCCGAACAAGGCGCGCTCCACATCGTAGGCAGCAAATAAATTTCCAGCAAAAAGACGATCGACATACCCTGCTTCAATCAGCCTAATCAAATGCTGGCCTGCGCCGGTCCGTACGATGGCCGGTCCAGCGACGATTGCGATTTTGCCGTTCGCTTCGCGGGCGCGGCGCAACTCATCGCCGATTCCGCGAATGATGGCGGACTTTGGTTCGTCTGCATCAACCGTGGTGTTAATAAACTGGAAAAGGTCCGTATGTGTTGTTGCACGCTGGACCGGCACAACCCGAACCCCCTGGTGTCCAATAACAATTTCGTCGCCCTTGTTCACATCGAAGAACTTAACCGCTCGCGCAGTGCCTTTTTTTCGATCAAGCGCGATCGCGCTGTTGATCATTGCGGGGCTCACTTCGATTTCCTTGCCGTCTAAGCGCACGAAGGTTTGCTGATTCGTCGTCACATAGAAATCGGACGGAAAAACTCCGTCGGCAGGGGCGCTGGCGACTTGAGCATTTGCGCGCTCCACTACCTCGGCGCCCTGTTGACGGAGACGCAGGATCAACCCGTCCAGCGCCTCGCCTGTTTCGGCAGACACCTCGATTCGGGCAAAACTTTGGTCCGCTCGCTTTCTGCCGATGTTGATCTCAGTAATTTTGAAGTTCCCGCCGCTCGTCAGAATTTGATCCAGCACCTTCGGCAAAATCAGAGAGTCGATGATATGCCCGCGCAGCTCGATCGTTTCTGAAGACATTTGCAGAATTTAACCGTCCGGAGCGGACGCGCCAGTAACGGCAAGATTGTTGTGGGGGCGCTTGTGCCACACGCCGAATCTGTTAGGCGTTTGACACAAACGCCTCTACAACGACTTAAGTAATATGGAGAAACCGAGCGTACGTGGACCTTCGCCAAGCCGCAAAGCCCATCACACCCTGGGACCGAGGTTAAATCGAAAAACCAAGCGTCCGCCGCCCTTGCCAGCGAAGAAGAACTCCGAAAAGCAAAGCGCGCGATGAATCGTTGACCTCGGAAACGTCATGCATCAAGATCTCCCAGCTCTTGCCGAAAAAATCGCGAAAGTATTGTCACGCGTAGCTGAGTACGTTGTCACGCAACCCGCGGAGCTGCGAGTTCTTCGAGAAATGTCCGACGCAGAGGTCAGCGAATTTGCAAAGAGTCACGGGTGGCGCGTAATACGTCGCCTCGGGGGGCGGCAAATCGAATTCTATAATGACGCGAGTATGCGCGCAATGTAGCCGGGATCGTTGATCCCGGCCATTGGATGCTCGCATGTGGGTCGCCAACCGGATCACCGATCCCGGCTACAGGAGCAACTGGACACAGACGAGCTGTTGGCTTACGAGTGCGCCAGCCGCAATCAATGGAAGCAGCAAAAATTTATTTTATTGTTTTCGGCGCTTTGACAATCGTTGGCGGGATTGTCGGCTACCTAAAGGCAGGTAGCGTGGCGTCGATCATTGCCGGCTCAATTACCGGGGTGTTATTGCTCGTAGCCGCGTTTCTGTTGCCCGAACATCGCACGATTGGGTTGGCAACTGCGCTTATTGTCTCGCTTTTGCTCGCTGCGCAATTTGTTCCGAAATTTCTGCGGACCGGAAGAGTCATGCCCGCGGGGATGATGTCGATCCTAAGCGCGATTGGAATCATTGCGGTCATCGTCGCCTGGGTAAAAAAGTAATCGCGTGGGAAGAATTCGCCTTCGGACGTGGCGGCGGCTTGTGCTAGTCATATTCGGCGCCCTTTTCGCCGCTATTGTTTACCGGTGGATTTC
>QHNR01000030.1 GCA_003218475.1 Verrucomicrobiota bacterium
GGAATTTTCACTTCGCTGTTCCTGCTTTTCATCCGATTCCTGCCGATGATCGCGATGTCGGAAGTGAAGACCGCCGTGCCTGAGGCGGATCCGCATTACGGTGAGCCCCCGGGAATTCAATCGGTATCTCCCGGTGGAAAGGAGCGCACAACATGAGAACGCTCCGGCGTTTCTGTAGCCGCGTCGCTGTGAGACGCGCTCCGCGTGCGTTCCAAATGTCTCAGCGATGCGCGTCACACACCGAGGCGGCTACAGCAATTCGCGGAAAGGAACGCACACCATGATGCGGACACCTGCCGGTCACAGAGTTTACGCCATGGCTGCGGAGTATCCGAGCGCCGCCGCGCTTTACGAAGCGGCCAAGCGCGTCCGGGACGCGGGCTTCAGGCGTTGGGATGTTTACTCGCCATTCCCGATTCACGGAATGGATGATGCGATGGGCCTCGGAAAATCTTGGCTGAGCGGTTGGGTTTTGTTCGGCGGAGTTTCAGGTTTGCTGACCGCGGCTCTGGTTGAATTTGGGCCCTCCTGGGGTCTCTATCGGCTCGATGTGCACGGTAAGCCCTGGAATTTTTGGACCGTGCCCGCGTTCTTCCCGATCATGTTCGAGTTGACCGTGCTCTTCGGCGCGTTCGCTGCCTTCTTTGCCTGGCAAGGCATGAATGGGTTACCGCGCTGGTATCACCCGATGTTCAACTGGGAACGCTTCAGCCGCGTGACGAACGACGGATTTTTCCTGGCGATTGAAGCGCGCGATCCGCGATTTACCGAGACCGGCGTGCGCCAATTGCTGGAACAAACCGGCGGAGAACACATCACCATCGTCCACGAGGACTAAATATGTTGCGCGAATTTTTCGTGATTTTTCTTCTGTGCACCATCGCAATACTCGCGGTGTTCGGGTTTCGTGGGCAAGTAAGCACCGCGCCACCGCTGGAGCTTTTTCCAGACATGGTACGTCAGATGAAAGTACGCGCACAAGCGCCCCTGAATTTCTTTGCGGACGGGCGTGGCCCGCGTTTGCCCGTCGCCGGCACGGTTCCGGTTGGTTACGAAATGCCGAAGCCGGACACGTCTGAAACGCAGGCGACAGCGGTCGATCGTTGGTCGCATCCGAACGCAAGTTTCAGCGTCGGCACGGATTACTACAACACCGGCAAAATGCGCGATCAGTGGGGAACAGGTATTCCACTGGAAGTGACGAGCGAATTAATGGAACGCGGTCAACAGCGTTTCAACATCACCTGCGCGATGTGCCACGGCGCAGCGGCCATGGGGAATGGCATCGTGAAGCAACATGGTCTCGCCACCGTGGTTTCGCTCCAGGACGAGCGGATTCGCAAAATGTCGGACGGCGAAATTTTTAGCACCATCACTAATGGTAAAAACACGATGATGCCTTACGGGCCAACTATTATCGTGCCGGATCGCTGGGCGATCATTGCTTACCTGCGCTCTTTGCAGCGCAGTCAAAACGCCGTGAGTGCCGATGTGCCGCCGGAACATCGCGCCGACTTGGACAAGCCGGCCGAGAACAAACCGCCGCAGGCCAAACCCGCATCAAAGCAGGAGGCATCGAAGAAATGAGCGAACGTTTACAAACCATGCCGACGCCGGAAGGCGAATATTTCGAGGGCAGCCGATTCGCTGGGCTTTCCTTCCTGCTCGGGCTGATTGCAGTAGTCGCGCTAGTACTCTGCGCCGTGGGCGCAATCGTGAATCCGCATCAGTTTAGTTATTCCTGGTTGTTTGCATTTGCGTTTTTCTTTACGCTCTGCGCCGGCTGCTTTTTCTGGACAATTGTCCATCATGCGACCGACGCCGAATGGAGCGTGGTCGTGCGCCGACAATTGGAAAATATTGCTGCGTTGCTGACGGTCCTTGCGCTTCTTTTTGTGCCGATTCTTCTGCTCCGTCACCATCTTTATTCGTGGATGGATATTCCGCGCGGAGTCGAACCTTCGCTCGACACCAAGCGGGCGTATCTGAACTGGACTTTCTTTTTCGTGCGCGCCGTAGTGTTCCTCGGGTTCTTTCTTGTGGCGGCGCTCGCATTGCGCAGACTTTCGGTAGAACAGGACAAAGACGGCAGTCCGCGCTTCACCATCGGAATGCGTAAGGTCTCATTCATCAGTCTGCCAATGTTTGCGCTTTGTCTCACATTCGGCGCGTTCGATTGGCTGATGAGCCTGAACTACCGCTGGTTCTCAACCATGTTTGGTGTTTACATCTTCGCGGGCGCAGCCGGCGCTTCGATGTCGCTCCTTGTTCTGGTGATCACGGCATTGCGTCAAGCGGGTTACCTCAAGGACATCGTGACCGTGGAGCATTATCACATCATGGGAAAATGGATGTTGGCCTTCTGCGTTTTCTGGGCCTACATCGGTTTCGGCCAGTACATGCTCATCTGGTACGCAAACATCCCCGAAGAGACGCAGTATTTCATAACTCGAAACACGCAATCCTGGTGGGCGTTGAGCATGCTCTTGGTGATCGGGCGCTTCTTCATTGCCTTTCCAATCCTGCTAATGCGCTCGATCAAGAAACATCCGCACCAGCTTTGCATCGTAGCGGCATGGATTCTCTGCATGCAGATGCTCGACATGTATCTGATCGTGCTGCCTTCGTTACACGGCACCGGCTTTCATCCCAGTATTTGGGATTTGCTTTCGCTCATCGCCATCGGCGCGACGCTCGGTTTCGCTTATTTGCGACTGGTGCCCAGGACTTCGCTTTTTCCCGTCCGCGATCCGCGGCTGATCGAATCTCTGCAAACAGTCAACTGAAATGGCCGACACCGAATCTCTCCGCCAGATTGCACACTCGCGCGCTCCCTTGTCCACGTGGCTGGGAGTCCTGCTCCTCTTCGCATTGTTTGGCGTAATCGTGCTCGCGATAATTGGGCCCATGCCGCGTGGAGGTGATTACGAAGAGACGCGGGCGAAAAAGCGCATGGAAAAACTAAAAACGGTGCGCGAAGACGCGGAGACAGCGCTGAACACCTACGCGTGGGTCGACAAGAACAAAGGTGTCGTCCGCATCCCGATCAGTCGCGCGATGGAGCTGACGACCGCTGAGCTTGCGAAGCAAAAGCCAGCACCGGCGGGACCAATTGCCACACCGCAGGCGCAGTCTCCAGCCCCGCCAACTTCGCCTGCTCCGGGCGCTTCGCCGAAACCTGGCGCGGCTCAGCCAACCGGCTCGCCATCAACGCCCGCTCCCGCTGGGTCTGCTTCGCCGGCAACTCAAACGGCTGCGTCGCCTCAAACACAAGCTCCCGCGTCGCCTCCGCCAGCGGCGCAGTCTGCACCATCTGTGCCCGCTTCTCCTGCCCCGGCCACGACTCCATGAACGCCACTGGAATTCCACTGAAAGAACCGTCTGTTTCAGCTGCCGCTGGAGCCACAGAACAGTTGGAGCGCGCGTACATCGACGCGTCAACACGTGTGCCAGTGCTGATGTTCTACACCTCGGCAATGGCGTGGCTGATCCTCGGAACACTGCTGGCCGGCTTCGTTTCATTCAAACTCCACGAGCCTGACCTGCTCTCGAACATCAGTTTTCTCACATGGGGACGCGTGCGGCCCGCGCACATGAACGTGATGGTTTACGGCTGGGCGTCGATGGCCGGAATGGGCACGGCGATCTGGCTAATGGCACGGTTGTGCCGGACGGTGTTGCGTTATCCGCTGTTGCTCGTGGCCGCCGCTGGTTTTTGGAACTTGGGCGTCCTGTTGGGCGTTGGCGGAATTCTTCTGGGCGACAGCACCGGCTATCAATGGCTGGAGTTTCCGGGCTACGCAGCGATCATTCTTTTTGTTGCTTACACACTCATTGCGTCCTGGGCGGTGCTCATGTTTCGTTATCGACGCGGTGAACAAATTTACATTACGCAATGGTATTTGCTTGGCGCGTTTCTTTGGTTTCCCTGGCTATACGCGGCGGGACAACTGATGCTTTTCGTCGTGCCGGTGCAGGGAGTTTTGCAATCGGCTGTCGGCTGGTGGTACGCGAATAATCTGCTCTTTCTGTGGTTCGGGGCCATCGCCTTGGGCACGGCGTACTACATGATTCCCAAAGTGATCGGTCGCCCGGTGTACAGTTATCATCTGGCGACGATTGGTTTTTGGACGTACGCGCTCTTCTCAAGCTGGACTGGAATGCAGCGGCTCGTCGATGGGCCGTTTCCGGCGTGGATGATCACGGCCAGCATCGCCGCGATGATTTTGAGCATGATCCCTGTCGCGACTGTAGGGCTGAATCATCACATGACCATGCAAGGCTACTTTCCGCTCATGCGCTACAGCCCGACGCTGCGGTTCACTGTCTTCGGCGCAATGTCTTACACCGTGTTTAGCGTCATTGGTCTGTTGATTTCGCTTCGCTCGGTCGCCGGCTACGTCAACTTCTCGCAGACCAGCATCGCTTACTCGCATCTAGGGCTTTACGCATTCTTTACCATGGTAATTTTTGGTTCGATGTACTACATCGTGCCGCGTTTGGTCGGCCGCGAATGGCGGTACGCGTCGTTGATCAAACTACATTTCTGGGCATCGGCTTACGGGATCGGTTTGATGACGCTCATGCTGCTCGCCGGCGGCTTTCTCCAAGGCGCAGACATGGAGAATCCCTCGCTCCCGTTCAGTGAGACTGTGGAAACGGTCTTGCCGTATCTGCGAGGACGCAGTCTCGCCGGAATTTTGCTTACAGCTGCCCATTTCATTTTCGCGTATCACTTCGGATTGATGCTTTTGGGATTGGGACGCACCTCGACTGTTCCCACATTCCTCAACCCGGTTGAAGCGGAGACTTCCGGAGGGCATTAATGAAAGGCCTCGCCCCTCTCTTTCTCGGTATCTTCGGCACGTTCGCTTTCTCCTGGGTGGGATTGACCGTGCTTCCGAATTGGCAGATCGGACATCTTAATCCGCAGTCCGACGAGGAAGGCACAGATACCTATCCGCAGCCGCAATCGGGAATGTTCGAGCGCGGCGCGCGCGTTTATGCTGCGAACGGCTGCGTTTACTGTCACAGCCAGCAAGTACGCCCTGAATACGCAGGAGCCGATATTGAGCGAGGATGGGGTAATCGTCGCAGCGCGCCTCGCGATTACATTTTCGAGCGCCCGGTGTTTCTGGCGAAAATGCGTATGGGGCAGGACATCGCAAACATCGGCGCGCGCGCGCCTGCAGAACAGCAGAGTCCTCCTCCGGCTGGCGCTGCAGCTCCGGCAGGTTCGCCTGCGCAGCAAGTTGGCTCGCCTCCACCAGGTGCTTCTCCAGCGGCTGCAGGTTCGCCTTTGCCTGCCAGTTCGCCCGCGCAAGCAGCTTCTCCGGCTACACAAGGAGCGGCGGTCTCTAGTCCGCCGTCAAAACCAGCATCGGCATCGCAATCTCCAAGTTCGCCCTCGCCAAAGCCAGCGGCACCCGCTCCGCCAACGGGTGTTGCGTCGCCGTCGCCAGGAGCAATGGCAAATGCAAGCCCTGGAGCAACGACTGCTCCATCATCCGCGCCGCAGATAGCAGGCCCGCCATGGCCAGAGCAAACAATTGGTGAGCCTCCGATGTACTCCGCGGCCTGGCATCATGTGCATCTTTATTCACCGCGCAGCATCAACTTAGATTCAAATATGCCTGCGTATCGTTTCCTCTATGAAAAGCGGCGCATCCGTGACCAACGTTCAGTGGACGCTCTGCAGCTCACTGGTTCCGATGCACCGCCAGAAGGTTGGGAGGTCATTCCCAGTTTCGACGCGAAATGTCTCGTCGCTTACTTGATGGCGCTGAATCAATCGCATCCCCTGAACGATGTCAGATCGACCGGAGGCGCACCTGCGGCATCTGCAGCACCGTCGCCCGCGACCGCCGCCGGATCGCCACCGCCCTCGCCGGCTCCTGCAAAATGACAATGCAATGAACGAAGAACCGAAACCGCCAGCGCGTATAGGGCAGGGAATGGATTACGGCGAACAGTCCGACGTCCAACAGGTGCACGCCGCTGTTCAACGCGAAAAACGCGAACCGCGCGTCGGCGCCGAGCCGCTCTCGATTTGGCTGATAGCGATTTACGGGCTGGCGATATTTTTTGGTGGCGCGTATCTCGGCCGTTACTCAGGCAACTTCAGTAGTGGCGGGCTCGATCCGATGGGCGCGCCTCCTCCCGCAAAGAAAGCAGCAGGAGGCCCTGCTGGAGGCGAGCAAGCTGCCGAATTATCGCCGCACGATCGCGGCAAAAAAGTTTTCTCAGCAAATTGTCAGACGTGTCATCAAGCGAATGGTCTCGGTGTGCCGGGCCAATATCCCCCGCTTGCGGGTTCTGAATTCACGAATGGCGGCTCGCGACGCATGGGCATGATCGTACTCAAAGGCTTACAAGGTCCGGTCAAAGTGAAAGGACAACAGTTTGGCTCAGCGGTGATGCAGCCATGGGACAAAACGTTGACCGACAAACAAATTGCCGACGTGATGACCTATGAGCGGAGCGACTGGGGCAACAGCGCCAGCGCAGTCACACCTGAACAAATCGCAGCGTTACGCAAAGAACTTGCGAGCCATCCAGAATCGTTCACCGAGCATGACATTCTCGCGGCGCCTGACGAGGATCTGCCCGGCGGTGGCGGCGCACCCGCGGGCGGCGCACCACCGAAGCCCGGCGAAGCCGCAAAACCTGGCGCACCACCAAAACCTGGCGAATCTTCGAAATATTAAGGTTAACGCATCCGGTATGAGACACCGACCCCCAACGGTTAAGCTGCCACTGTCTCCCGACGAGATCGACGGACAGACTGTGACGTTCAGGCCGGTTAAAGACGGAATAGATTCCGAAGTATCCGGTGTGCTCGAAGTCATCGAAGATGCTGACGGCTTTAACGTCAACGCTTCGTACGTGGTCAGTCAGAATCCACCGCAGTCTCACGTTTATTGGTTCGATCAATCTGAGATTGATGGGATCGCAAGGTCGCTCATCAAAGAAAAACGACGCATCCTGATTGTTGACGACGACCCGGAAAGCACGCACCTGGTGAAAATCCTTCTCGAAAAAACCGGCAACTATATCGTGCTCGAAGAGAACGATGCCGAGGAGGCTCATCAAAGCGCCCGAAACTTTAGACCGGATGCGATCTTACTCGACATCATGATGCCGAAGACAGATGGGGGCGAAGTCGCGGCACAAATTGAAGCCGATCCAGAATTGCGAAGCACGCCGATTATCTTTCTCACCGCATTAGTCACAGAGCCTGAGACAAAGGCTGGTCTACGGATCGAAGGACATCGATCTCTCGCCAAGCCAATCAATATCCCTCAGCTGATTGACCAAATTGAAGAGAGCCTGCCGCGCACGACTACGACGCCGTCGCGCTCGCAGGAATGAAAGTGTCCGGTTCGTCGAATCGAAGCCGCTTTCGCAGTTCGTGCCGCAGCAAGAAAAGATTAACGCACATCTGAAGAATGATGGACCCAACCGACAGATACCAGACATGTTTGATTTCGAATCCGGGCGTCCGCGAGATGTAAATCGCCGGGAGAGCGAACAGGACCAGCCGTGTCATCGAGCTAAACAGCGGTGGTAGCGTGTTGCCGATTCCCTGAAAAACGCTGGAAGTTACAAAGACAATTCCTGCCGACACGAAATTCACTGACACGATCCGAAGATATTCGCTGCCGAAGGCGATCACTCGCGGGTCGCGCGAGAAGGTGCGAATCAGAGTCCCCGGTGCGAAAAACGCGATCAACGTAAGCACCAGCATCATCAGTGATGCTATGCCCATCGCCGAATAGACAGATTGGCGAACTCGGCCGGCGCGACGGCCGCCAAAGTTCTGACCCACCACAGGCGACGCAGCAAAGCTGAGCGCCACGACCGGTAAAAAAAGCGCCTGCATTACGCGCGCGCCGATGCCGAAGCCTGCCTGAGCTGCTGGTCCAAAGCCGCGGATGATTGCGTAAACAAGCAGGATATAAACGAAGAGCAGCATAAACTCAGCGCCGGCCGGCACACCGATGCGCAGCATCCCCGACCAAATTTTTGTCCGCGGTCTAAAAAGCGGGAATCGAAAACGCAGATAGTGATATTTCTTTTCGAAATAGATAACCACCAGCACGTCGGCGACGAGAATGGAAATGAACGTTGCGAGCGCCGCGCCAGTGACTCCGAGTTTGGGCCACGGGCCAATTCCAAAAATCAGCAATGGAGCAAGCACGATGTTGAGCAGCACGCTCAGCACCTGGAATCCGACAGCCGGCTTGATGATCCCGGTGGCGCGCAGGGCCGAGCCCAGAGCGACGAGGGGAAACTGCAGTAACAGCCCGGGAAGAAACCAGAGCAGGTAAGCCTTTGCCAGCGTCGCCGTCGCCGCATCTGCGCTCAGCCAGTCACAATAAGCCGGGCGCAGAAGGAATCCGACAATACCGAGGGCGAACGCAATCACGATCGACATGACGAAAGACTGATTGAACACCAACTCGGCGCGCACCTGATCTTTTCTTCCAGCCGCCTGCGCGATCAATGTAGTTGTGCCGACACCGAGCATTTGGGTAAGCGCCAGCACAATCATCGTGATGTTGCCCGCCACACCAACCGCTGCGATTGCCTCCTTCCCTAGATGTCCCACCCAGTAGAGATCAGCCAGCAAATAAAGGGTCTGCACCGCCATGCTCATGGCCAGAAACGCAGACATATGCACTAAATCTGGTGACCGAGCCCGTCGTCAGATCCTTCATAAACTAGTTAGCGTCTACGATGTGCCCCCGCGTGTTCAAAACTGTTGGCCCCGCCATGCCGTAGCCTTGGCGAAGGCAGGTGACCGACCCTTGGGTAAGGTCTTTCATTGGCTCGAAGCTTCGCTCAACGTTTCAGTTGCTCAAAGCTCGGACTACGATGGTTCCGAGCGGGCATCGTAAACGGCGCAAGATGATGTTTTCTCATTTTCTGCTCGCGCAACTTTCATTGCTGCGGAAGATTGAATGTGCATGAAACACTACGCCAAAATTCTCTTCTCGACGCTCACGGCGATGATTTGCGCAACTGCGCTGGCCGCAGATCAGCCCGCGTGCCAGAAGAGCGGCAAGAATTGCCCTATGAATGACGGTAAGGCGTGCAATTGCGGCAAGAGCTGCAGTTGCTAGTCAAAGCAGAGCAGCCGCAAATTCTACTTGCGCCGCCGTTGTCCAAGCAACGGTCGAACATTCGCGCGCCCGCTGTGGCGCGCATGGCGGTCGACGGTCCATTTTCCTGCCGACTCTGTTAGGACTTCGAAGGCGAAGCTTTCGTGTTGCCAGGCGGACCTTTTTTGCGTGGCGAGCCGAACATCACTTATCACGATCAGGAATGGGGCGTTCCCGTCCAACTCACGGTGTGAAGCTGGCGACGGGATGTTGTTCCATTCCATCAGCGTCCGTTCGATCTTCGGAGCGTTATCATTTAGCCAGGCACTCATTTTGTCGCCGACTTTCTCGCCGTAAATATAGGTAATTAAAATCTGACCACTGCCATCTTATCTCCGATTTTTGGCCTGTGCTGCCCGAGATTTCGCAAGAACGGCGAAATGTGGGACGTGAAGATTGCCGATGTACGTGGAACGCGCCGAGATTGCTCTCGGCGCGAGCCTAAATCTAATTGCAAATCGGCGATCAGGTCTGCGTCTTATCTTTCTCGCCTTTCTTGCATTCGGCTTTGAATTTCGCGTACTGCTCCGAAGTCAAGGTTGATTTTGCCGCTTCCATGAATTTGGCCTCACTGGCTTCGGTGCAGCCGGCCTTATGATGCTCCTCCAGGGCAGCGTCCATCTTCGTCTTTTGCTCAGGTGTGAGGTTGAGGCTGGCCAGTGAAGCCTGACACGCCGCCTTTGCTTCGTTCCCGACTTGCTTTGTGCAGTTGCCATGTTCGCCTGCGAACATCGTAGCTGCCGCAAACAGTCCCGCCGTTACTAACGCAATGAGTTTGGTCATATTGGGAACCTAGACATTGCCGCAGAACTCATCGTTCAAAATCGTCCGTGTGCAGTGAATGGAGCGAATGGGTTGAGCGACATGGAAGGTAAAGCTGCGAGGGAAGCAACGAGCGAGTTTCAAATGGGAAGCTACTGATCTCTCATCGCTGACATCTCATTGAGTCGCGTTATTGTGAGAAATCATGGAACAAAGCATCCCAAACCAATTGCCCGGCACAATTAAAAGCATTACCTCCGACAAGGTTCTCAGTGAAGTGATCGTAGAGACTAGTATCGGCGAGATTGCATCGATTATCACCACGCGTTCCGTCCAAGAGATGAATCTAAAGCCTGGCGACAAAGTGTTCGCGTTGGTGAAAGCGACAAATGTGTCCCTGCGTCGCGCGTGACTCCCACTGAATCTTTCGCGGTCGGTGACGGCCAACTTGCTGCGCGTTTGGGAAAGGCTCCACAGATTTACGCAGGGATTCTTGGCAGGCGTTTAGTCGAATTAATCTGGGTCAATCTGTGCCAATCTGTGGATAGGTCTCTGCGTTCTCCATGATTTATTTGGACCTTCACTGCGGATGTGTTTTCTTGAAGCCGGCCTCGTATCCGTTTTCGAAAGCCAGGTCCCAGTTCTGCTCGTTGCCGGTTCCTTGCTGTTTGAAATACTTCTGAGCCATCATGTTCAACTCCGCAGCCGTTGGTAACTTTGCGTCGCGAGGCGCTCGCTCTCCGGCTTTCTCGCCGATGGCATAAGCTGCACGTTCTTCCGCAGTTCGGCCGTGAGCTGTGCGCTGAGTGTAGAACGCCGTGACGCCGCACATGAGGAACGGCGTCACTGCCATCATCACAAAAAACCGCACCGGCTTGAATTGTCTGGCCATAGCTGGACGCCTCATCTAATCCCGGAGAAAACCCTGACGCAATCGGAACCATCGTGGATGAAACCGAATTAATTTTGATTTGTCTGGTTGCGGTCGCACTGCTGGCGATCGTTGCCCGCAAAATCGGAGTCCCATATCCAATTCTTCTCACGATCGGCGGTGTAGTCCTCGCTCTAATCCCGGGTCTTCCTGCGATTCACCTCGAACCGAAACTGGTGTTTAATCTTTTTCTTCCGCCGCTGCTTTATCCCGCGGCCATTTTCACCTCGTGGAGAGATTTCCGACTAAACCTTCGCTCAATTCTCCCAATGGCAATCGTTCTCGTCCTTTTGACGATGACCGTGACTGCTTATCTGTTCCACGGTCTGGTCGGGTTACCCTTGGCGGTAGGTTTTGTTTTCGGTGCCATCGTCTCGCCGCCCGACGCCGTGGCAGCGCTGGCGGTCACTCAAAATTTGCGGGTGCCTCGCAAGATCATTGTGATCCTCGAAGGAGAAAGCCTGATAAACGACGCTACTTCTTTTATCTCGTTCCGTTTCGCAGTGGCCGCCGTGATGATCGGCACTTTTTCGCTCGCACAGGCGAGCTTGCGGTTTCTTTTTGTCGCCGCGGGCGGCATCTGTGTTGGCCTCGCAGTGGGTTGGCTGGTAGTCCAACTGCAAAAGCGCTTGGACAATCCCCCGGTCCAAACATTGTTTTCTTTGCTTACGCCGTATGTTGCCTATTTCAGCGGTGAAAATCTCCATGTTTCTGGAATCCTGGCGGTCGTAATTGCGGGTATCTATATCGGATGGCGTGCCCCGCGAATCTTGAGCGGGCGCATGCGCCTGCAAGCGTTCCCTGTTTGGGAAATGGTCACCTTCATTCTGAACGGGATACTTTTCATGCTCATCGGGCTTCAACTGCCGCAGGTTATCCACGCACTCGCTCCGGGCACAGTGACTCGCGCAGCCTGGCTGGCGATCGTGTTTGTTGCGGTGATCGTGCTGGTTCGTTTCGTCTGGGTATTCGGAGCCACCTACCTGCCGCGTCTGCTGAGCCCAACGTTCCGCCGTAAAAATCCCGCTCCGTGGCAACAGACTGCGTTGATCGCATGGACCGGGTTGCGCGGGGCGGATTCGCTTGCCGGCGCACTGGCCATCCCGCTTGTGCTCGCAAACGGCCAGCCATTCCCCGGACGTGACCTCATCCTCTTGCTGACGTTCTGTGTCATTTTCGCAACGCTCGTTCTGCAAGGACTCACTCTTGCGCCGCTGGTCCGTTTACTGAAAATCAAGGACGACCGCGTCACGGAAAAAGAAGAGCGACTGGCGCGCCTGAAGGCCAACGAAGCAGCCCTTGCTCGTCTTGAGGAAATCGCGTCGTCGAAGCGAGCCAGGCCTAAGACCGTTGAACGTTTGCGCTCGGAATATGAAGACCGCATCCGCCAACTGCGCAGTGAAGTCCCGGATGAAGAAAGCGTCAGGAGATTGTTCTCGGAAGATTTTGAAGATTTAGCGCGCGAAGTATTACAAACGGAACGCGACGCCGTGATTCAACTGCGCAATGAAGAAGCCATTAACGACCAGGCGTTGCGGCGGATCCAACGCGACATTGACCTGGCTGAAGCCCGACTTCGGCGGCCAGTCCGAAAATCGAGATGATGGCATGAATGCCTCGTCGTGGAAGTGACTCTCCGCCTCGCGAAAACCTCGCAGGTTCGCAGTTGGAGCGACGCCAGATTTCTAGCCCGTTCGTCTCGTGTTGTTAAGCGCAAGCAAACTTTTCGATCTCGTTCACGACGCGATCGAGCTCATCGATGAGATCGCTATGATCGCCGTGCTGCCGAAACGCCGTCACAAGAGCCCGATAATACCAGAGCCTGTCCTTCTTGCCGCCGCTGAATCGCGCCCAGACAGCGTCGCCACATTGCCGGAGCTCCCGCAGAATGCCGCGCACGTTAAACAATTTGTCGGCTGCGGACACGAGCCGTGTGGATGCATCGGTCTCTTTGAGATGCGCGAGATATTTTTCTTTGCGCTCGCGCCAGGGCGGCTTGGGCGTCTCCAGAGTGTCGGTGCAACCTTCCACTATCGTGGCAACTTTTTCGCCGAACCGGACCCGGATATCGTCGATCCGGGCAGCGCCGCCAGCATCTTCAGCCGCGTCATGGAGTAACGCGCCGATGCCTTCGTCTTCGTCCGCGCCGTATTCGAACGCGATGCTCGCCACACCGAGAAGATGCGCAATGTATGGAATTCCGGTTGCCTTTCGGATCTGGCCGGCGTGCACAACGCTCGCGTAAACCAGTGCCCGTTCGAACTTCTGCGACAATGTCATCTCGCAACTATATCAGAAATGATTCGCAAAATTGATCCGGCTCTTTCCTTCCCATCACCAATTCCCCTGTGATCGAGCTCAAACGCTGTTCGAGCCCATTCCGTCTTGACGGATGCAGACAATCTCTGATTCAATAATGTTAGTCGCGATCTGATGTACGGGGGCCGAATCACAAGCGAGGAAAGATCGGCGATTAGCACGTACGTCGGTGTCGGCATCGCGATCGTGCTCATCGCCGGCGGCGTCTACGTCTTCTTTCTCGCGCAGAAAGAGAAAAAGGAGACCACAGGTTTCGATCCGAACCGGCCGGTCCCGAGCGACGCCGTTTTGAAACGCCGGTTAAAGGCCGAGGAATATTTCGTGGTGCGGGAAGGTGGCACCCAAACGCCTTTCCAGAATGATTTCTGGAACTACGACCGCACAGGCATCTACGTGGATGTCATTACTGGCGAGCCACTCTTTACTTCGCTCGACAAATTCGACGGTCAGATCGGCATGCCCACATTTAGTAAACCGATCTCGAAAGATCTCTTGGTCGAGAGATTGGACACATCGAACGATATGAAGCGCATTGAGATTCGCTCCAAACGCAGTAACGCCCACCTGGGCCATCTCTTTACCGACCCGAAATCGCCCAGTGGACAAAGTTACGCGGTTAACTCGGCCGCCTTGCATTTCATTCCGAAAGAAGAAATGAAAGACCGAGGTTACGAAGCGTACCTCTCGCTTTTGGACAAAAAGTAGCGCCCGAACTTGCGTTGTAGCCGCTGGCGATGACTGCGGCCCTATAATCTAACGGTTAGCACAAGAAAACCCGAGCCGGCGTTTTAGTTTCCGAGATCTGACACCCAACTCAGACAACGGGGCGAAAATGTCTCCATTTTCCCGACAATGAATTATTTCAGGGGCGCCTCTTTTTTGGGCAACCACGCGATGATTGTTGGGTTCAATCGGCCAAACAACAGGAGGGATATCGAATCATGGGAAAAAAACTAACTGTGATAGCATCCGCCGTGCTCGTATTGGGCTTTACATCTGCTGCGCGCTCGAATGCTGGCACCGAGATGATTGAGCCTTACAGCGCTCCCGCGCCAAGGTACAATTACGCGCCGCCGCCACCACCGCCGCGACCGGTCTTCTATGCTCCACCTCCAATAGTTGGCGTGGTTGTTGGCCCGGGCTATGGCTACTACGGACCGCGGTTCGGCGGGTATCGTGCCCACCGATTCTACGGGCGCCACGCTTATTGGCGATCTCACCATCACTGGCGCTAACCAAAGAGCTATTGCCGCTAGCGATGAAGGCGGCCTTACATTAATTGCATCTGGGGCAGATCAGCCGGCAAAGAGCTGTAGAAACCGTGCACACGCCGATCAGTACCGGCCGACCTTCTTGAAACGCCGCGACGGATGCTCAGCATTTCCCAACTAAAATTTGAAATCGCGCCGGAATGTAGCGTGCGCTGTCTCAGCGCAGAATGAAATGAATTTTGGATTTGCTCCGCTGAGGACGGCGGACTCTACAGCCGTTTTCCCTTGCTTCCTGCTTTCCGAAATAGACCAGTCATTATTCTCGCCGTACATCGATAAGAGACGGAAGCAGGCGAAAACCACTACGAAAGCTCTACATCGGTGCCGACTTAGTCGCGCGCGGCTGGCTCGCCCGTGGCCGCGAGCCCAGGGGCGGTGACCAAGCGAGGCGCCTCGCTGTCCGTCTCCGCTGAGGTCACGCTATTTCCACTCGCACGGATCGACTCTTCGATTTTTTTCTCGGTGGTTTGCAGAGGATCGTACGTGACGTGGATAGCTCCGTTCTCGATGCTCACTTCTTCGACTCCGTCGATGGCGTTCAACGCGCCCGTGATTGCCTTCTCATGGGTAGGCGAACCCACGCCCTCGCTCTCAATACGGGCTACCATGGTCGCGACCAACGCTGCCCAATTCTTATTCGTTTCTTCGCTCACACATCAATCCTCCAAGCCTAGTTCGGAACTGACTACGCCAATGCGCGCACGCAAGGCAAACGCCAGATCGAACGTTTAGCGTTTTCACTAGTGGCTCCTAAACTTATTGGACTAAAGTCCTATTTGCGGCTGTCGGCAATACTGGTAAGATCACCGTTGATTACGTCATCCGACGTCCCAACCCACTTACGACCGGCCTGAAAAACCGGTTGAAAGGCTTAACCTTCGCTGAGACACCGCTTGCGCGATCTCCAGATTTACCTCGAGCCTTGGATACATCTGAAGTGAGGCTGCTGTTCGTAGTACCTCCTGAGGATGGTTCCTCGTTCCGCGCGGATTTGGAGCAGTGGATTCCTAATGAAAGGACGTTTATGAAATTCGTTAGTCTCAGAAGGAAGCGCGCTCACCGGCGAGCTAAACTAGATAAGCCGCCGCGCGCCGTGGTTGAATCTTTCAGCAAACTAATGGCCACGCCCCACGAAATCCACACCTACGCCGAGCTTCGGCAACAGATTCACGACGACCTTCGGATCCAACATCCCGAATGGGTACAGCCAAAT
>QHNR01000172.1 GCA_003218475.1 Verrucomicrobiota bacterium
TCGCGCGTGATACCACGCGCTTCATATCTCTATAAACTAATTCGTCTTTCGCCACAAGATTGCGTTGCCTGAATTTTGCCTCGTCGGCAAGCGCGCTATTTGCGGCGAGCGCGTTCTTCCTCTGCACTAAGCGGCGGGAATTCCACAGACCGTTTTTTCCAGGATTCCGCACGTGCCTGAGCTTGTGCGCCTCGCACCAGTTGCAGCAAACAACAGGCGCGCCCGCGAAGGTCGACGTCATCGCCGGATGCGAATTTTTTCGGCTCCGCCAAAAAACCGTTCGCATCCATCGTGTCGAGAATCAGTTGCCACTCGAGATTCTCCTGGCCGGGAAGCACAAAAGGAATCGCTTCATAATGGGCATTCATCAGCAGCAGAAACGTGTCGTCGCGAATCGGTTCGCCTTCAAAATTAACAACATCGATCGTGTCGCCACTGAGCAGCATTCCGACGCAGCGAACGAACGGCGACGCCCATTCTTCGTCGCTCATCTCGCTCCCGCCGGGATTGAACCACATCACATCCCGAATTTCCGAGCCACGTATCCGGCGGCCTTGAAAAAATTTTGGCCGGCGAAATACCGGATGCGCTTCGCGAAACCAGATCAGCTTTCGCGTGAACTCCAGAAATTGCTTCTGCTTTTCGTCGTGCCTCCAATCGAACCAGCTGATCTCGTTGTCCTGACAATAAGCGTTGTTATTGCCCTTCTGCGTTCGTCCCCACTCGTCGCCACCCAAAAGCATCGGAACGCCTTGAGAAAGAAAAAGTGTGGTTAGGAGATTCCGCCGCTGCCGTTCGCGCAGCGCGTTGATCTGCGGGTCGTCAGTTGGACCTTCTACGCCGCAATTCCAGGAGAGATTGTTGTTGTCGCCGTCATTGTTCCCGTCGCGGTTCAGTTCATTGTGCTTCTCGTTGTAGCTGACCAGATCGTTCAGCGTGAAACCATCATGCGACGTGACAAAATTGATGCTGGCAGATGGGCGCCGCCCATTGTGGTGATATAGATCGGGGCTTCCCGTGAGCCGGTAGCCCATCTCGCCAATGCGCCCCTCATCGCCTTTCCAAAAACCGCGAGCAGCGTCGCGATATTTTCCGTTCCATTCCGACCACGGCGCCGGAAAATTTCCGACCTGGTAGCCGCCTTCGCCCACGTCCCATGGTTCCGCGATTAGTTTTACCCGCGAGAGAACGGGGTCCTGTTGAATAATTTCAAAGAAAGGATGCAGTTTGTTAAAACCCCCATGATTACGGGCCAGACTGACGGCCAGATCAAAACGGAATCCGTCCACGCGCATATCCAGAACCCAATAACGCAGACTGTCCATCACGAGCTGAAGCGTACAGGGATGCAACAGATTGAAAGTGTTGCCGGTGCCGGTGAAATCCACATACAAACGCGGATTCTCGGGATGCACACGGTAGTAGGCGAGGTTGTCGATCCCGCGGAAGCAAAGCGTCGGGCCGAGATGATTTCCTTCGGCAGTATGGTTGTAAACCACATCGAGAATCACTTCGATCCCTGCCGCGTGCAGGTTGCGCACCATCAACTTGAACTCGGAGACCTGCGCACCCGTTTGCCCGCTGCTGGAGTATTGCGCATGCGGCGCGAAAAATCCGATCGTGTTGTAGCCCCAGTAATTCGTCAGCCCGCGATCGACTAAGATTTTGTCGTCGATGTGCGCATGCACTGGCAGCAGGTCGACTGCGGTCACTCCAAGTTTTTTCAAATAATGAATGGCTGGCGGGCTACCGAGCGCCGCGTACGTACCACGCAACCGCTCCGGAACTTCCTGCCAGAGTTTGCTAAAGCCTTTCACATGCACTTCGTAAATCACGGAATTGTGCAATGGGACCCCGGGTCTCGGGTCCCCCTGCCAATCGAATCCGGTGTCGATGACCACCGACTTCGGCACACCCCACGCATCGTCACGGAAGTCCTGCGTCAAATCCTCTTTCTTGTCGCCGACCACGTAACCGAACATTTCATCTGCCCAAATCACTTCTCCGGCGATAGCTTTCGCGTAAGGGTCGAGGAGAAGTTTCGAGCTGTTGAAACGAAGTCCGTTTTCCGGATCGTACGGACCGGCGACGCGGAAACCGTACAACTGCCCGGGGCCGACATCGGGCAAAAACACGTGCCAGATCTGATCGGTGCGCTCGGTGACCGGGATGCGAAAATTTTCTTCGGTCGCCTCAATATTGTCGAATAAGCAAAGCTCAACACCGGTAGCGTGCTCGGAAAAAATGGCGAAATTGACACCGTTCCCCATCCACGTTGCGCCTAGAGGATATGGGTAACCGAGCCAGGTTCTTACCGGAGTCATAAACGCGCCGCGCATTTATCCAGCATCGAGTCCGCATTGGCAATCACGAACGATGCAGACAAACGCGATCCAAAGGATGCCTGTTGCGTTTTGGATGGGGCAGTCGAAACCTCACAATGTGAAGCTCAAGATCGTCCTCGCATTTATCCCAATTTGCGCTTTAGCAGTTTACTTCTACGCACATCACAATTGGCACCCGCTGTTGTCCGCAACAACAATCGACCGAATTGTCGTGGAAAAATCAGCGAGGAGATTGTCGATTTTTCGCGATGGCAGGCACATCAAGACTTATCGAGTTGCGCTAGGCCGCAACCCGGTCGGGCCAAAGCAGCAAGAGGGCGATATGAAAACGCCCGAGGGCACTTACAAAATCGACACGCGAAATGCGCAAAGCAGTTTTCACCTCGCGCTACACATCTCTTATCCCTCGGATGAGGACAATAAGCGTGCGGCAGCGCGCGCGGCCTCTGCGGGTTCTGACATCATGATACACGGAATTCAAAACGGACGCGGTTGGATTGGCGCGTTTCACTGTTGGAAGGATTGGACTGCGGGTTGCGTCGCACTCACCGACGAAGAGATCGAGGAACTCTGGCACGTTACGCCCGATGGTACGACAATCGAGATTCGCCCGTAAGGGCTCAACGTCCTTATCGGCGCCGCCCGGCACTCGCGTCCCACCAAGTTCGTCCTCGGACTATGGATATAAGGGTGACTGATACGTACGCCTGCGTCCACTACAAATCCTGCAATACGCGCCGCGCTTTCTCCACGTCTGAGGGCCGAAGAATGATCAGCCCTTTTTCAGCTCCGCGACCGCCGGCAAGATAAGCGTACTCGATGTTGACTTCCGCCTCGGCGAGACGTTCGGCGATTTTGGCCAGAACGCCTGGTTGGCTAGTCGTCTCGATCGTGAGCACTTCGGTCTCGAGCGCTAGAACGCCCGCTTCGCCCAGGAGCATGAGCGCCTTGGTGGGATCGCTGACCACCATGCGCACAACCGTGTGATCAACTGTGTCGGACGTAGCGAGCGCGTGAATGTTAATTTCGGCCTTGGCCAGCGCTTCACACACGCGCGCAAGGGCACCGGGACGATTCGCAAGAAAGACCGCGAGTTGGGTGGCCGTTTCAACGGCTAGCTTGGGAGATATGTTCATGCGACTTGCAAACTGATGCCGGGAATGACTTCTGACAACTCGGTAAATTGGAGATGTGAACTGTGCAGCGCCGGCCCGCCGCCAACATGAATTCAAGCGTAACTTCTAAACCATTCGCGGGTCCCGCTAATCTCGCGATTGTCGATACTGCGATGGACACTGTTGCTGAGCATTCTAGTGCCGAATGGGGAACGTCCCTGCGCAGCGTCGGCTTTCTCACCGCATGCTCCATTGTGATTGCCAACATCATCGGCACCGGCATTTTCACGAGCCTTGGTTTTCAATTGGCCAATATTCAGTCAGGGTTTGCTCTGCTGATGCTCTGGGTTGTCGGCGGCGTCGCGGCGCTTTGCGGCGCGCTTTGTTATGGCGAACTCAGCGCCGCACTGCCCCGCTCGGGAGGCGAGTATCATTTTCTGTCGAAGATTTATCACCCAGCGCTCGGGTTCATGGCCGGATTTGTTTCTGCGGCAGTAGGATTTTCTGCGCCGATTGCACTGGCCGCGATGGCGTTCGGCAAATACCTGCAGGGCGCGCTGGATTTTGGCTCACCAGTCTTCTTCTCGTTTGCGGTAGTCTGGTTGGTCGCGCTCTTTCATCTTAAAAACTTGCGACTTGGCAGCGCGTTTCAAAATCTTTCCACACTCATAAAATTGCTTCTGATCGCTGCATTAATCGTTGCAGGCTTTTTTTTTTCCCCGAAGCAGCCGATCGATTTTTTCCCGGCGCCCGGAGACACGACATTGATCTTCGGCGCGCCCTTTGCGGTGGCGCTGGTTTACGTGATGTATTCTTATTCCGGCTGGAACGCAGCGGTCTATATCACCGGCGAGATTAAGCAGCCGGAAAAAAATGTGCCGCGCTCATTACTTGTCGGCACAGGCATGGTGATCGTGCTTTATGTGCTGCTTAATGCGACCTTTCTCGCCACCACGCCTGCCCAGGATTTGAAGGGTCAACTCGAAGTAGCCTTGATCGCAGGCAAGCACATTTTTGGCGCAAACGGAGGGCGAGTTGCCGGCGCAGTGATTTGTCTCGGCTTGATTTCTGCAATCAGCTCGATGACGTGGATCGGGCCGCGCGTTACCATGTCGATGGGCGAAGACCATTGGTTGCTGCGACTGATGGGCCGCAAGAATTTTAACGGCATTCCCACGAACGCCATTGTGCTGCAGTTGCTGATTGTCAATTTGCTTCTGCTTACGCGCAGCTTTGAAAGCATCGTGCAATATACTCAATTCAGTTTGTTGCTCTGCTCGCTGTTCACCGTGCTGGGCGTGATTGTGCTGCGCATCACACGTCCGGAGCTCGCGCGGCCTTATCGAGTGTGGGCCTATCCGTTCCCACCGATTATCTTCGCGACAATAACAATTTGGATGATGTTTTATCTTCTGCGTTGGAAGACCACTGAATCTCTGGCTGGACTCGCAACTGCGCTCGTTGGATTGCTGCTCTACTTTTGCGCACTAAAACGCCCACATCGCTCAACATGAAAAGGAACCTTACATTACCTGCGGTCCTGGCGCTGGTCGCAGCCATGCTCAGCGTTTCTGCGCAAGAAAATCCAGAGGTTGCACCTCGCGCGGTGCCTGCAAATGCCGGTCCCAACGATGTGGCGCGTTTTCTGGCCGGAATGCCGGTACCGGACAATTCCCCGCTTGCACCGCTCATGCGCGATCCGGCATGGCAGGAACACGCAGCATTTTTTGAAAGAGAGTTCGCCAAACTTAATCTGCGTCAACTTCAAAAACTGCACGCGTGGCAAGAGACCGGTCTTCCAGAATCGCTGCAACCGATCCCGGTCGCGTTTTACATGTTCAGCGGACCCGACTTCCTTTACGTCGATCAATTTTTTCCCAGGGCCGCAGTATACGTGCTTTGCGGGAAGGAAGGTCTCGGCCCCCCACCGGATCCGTTGCGCATCGCGAATCTCTCCGGCGCACTGGGAAATTTGGAGAACGCAATGAAGTCCTCGCTGAGCACGACGTACTTCATTACCAAAGACATGAAGATTGATCTGCACGAACAGAACCTCAATGGCGTGTTGCCGATTCTTTACGCGTTCATCGCGCGCGCAGACAAATCGATCACGAATGTGACGTTCGGCTCACTCAGCGGCGGCGGCGCATTTGAAGAAGCCGGCCCGGGAAAGAAAGGCGGCAGTGTTACCGGGGTGCGGATCAAGTACACCGACAATCCATCGGGCGATTCCCAAACGATGTATTATTTCACCACCGACATTTCTGACGGCGGCATCAAGGCGACTCCCGGCTTTTTAAAGTTTTGCCAGCGATTGGGGGTCGGCTCGAGCTTTCTCAAATCATCGTCATATCTGATGTTTGAGAATGGTTTCGCTACGATTCGCAATTTCATCCTCGAACATAGCAATCGAATTGTGCAGGACGATTCCGGAATTCCCGTGGCGTACTTCGACCCAAACAAATGGAACCTGCGGCTATTCGGTGTTTACCTCGGCCCGATTGAGCTCTTCAAGCAACATTACCAGCCCCGGTTGCAGGAACTCTTCCAGCAAAGCAATCCGCCGCCACTTGATTTCGGATTCGGTTATAGGTGGAATTACAAGGAAGCAAACTTGATGGTCGCGGAACGCAAGTGACCATGCATTTGTCATTCACTGCGCTCGACATGACAGAAACGCGAGGCGCGGCTACTGAAATCTGCGGAACCATGAATAGGGAAAGGCGTCTCCAGGGCAATCGGTGGCCCAGCGCGGTGGATTCATTTCACGATGCGGCCGGACAGGGATCTCGCCCCTGTCGATCTTCCCGCAGCGTTCTCGCAGATAGCGGATGAGTTCTTCACACGATTCGAGTTGCGCGCGCGTTGGCTGGTCGCGATTAAAATCGCCTACCAAACAAATGCCGAGTGAAATGTTGTTTAGATAGTCACTGTGCACGTGGCCGCCGTTGATCTGGCGTCGCCAACGATCGCCCACTTCGATCTGACCATTACCAGTCGATGTTCCGTTACCGATGACGAAGTGATAAGCAAGGCCATTCTGCATGCGCCGGACATGCCGATGGTAATAATCGAAAACGCGCGCGTTGCCCTGTCGCGTGCCGCTATTATGCACGACAATGAATTGCCAGCGACGCCGTTTCACCGGCGCGCGCCGGATCGCGTCGATAACTGATCTCGTAAGGTAACGATAATTGGCCGAACTACGAGACCATGGCCAGAAACCGAATCTGCGAGGCGGTGGCGATGGTGGAGGCTCAAAGCCCTGGTCTTCCTCCACACCCGACTTTTCGATTACAACCTGGGCTCGCTCGCCGGCTGAAACAGCACGGGGAGGTTTTATTTGAGGCGTCGGAGTTGGCGTCGCAGCCGCAACTGCGCGTGGCGGTGGAGGTGAGGCTTCTAATGCCGCAGCGCGCTCTGTTTCCGCGCGAGCCGCAGGCGTTTTTCCCGGCTTCGGTGTTTCCTCTTCTTTTCTTGCCGATTCGGATTTGTCAGTTTTTTTGGCTTTTCTTGCGGTTTCTTTCTCATGCGATTTCTTCTTCGCCACTTTCGGTTTGGGTGTCGGTGTGTGCCGCCGCTTTGATTTGGGTGAAGCAGTGGGCTCAGGCGTCTCCCGCGGCATGGCCGATGGCGTTGTCTCTTCTGTTTCGTCAGATTTTTTCCCTTTCTTCGCCGACTTGCCGGTCGCTCGTTTTGCAGCGGGGCTCGGAGTTTTCTTTGGTTTTGGAGAGGATGCGGCGCGCGACTCGCTTTTGTCGGATTGATCGCCCCGGTTTTGTTGTTCTTCAGTAACTTGCGCGCGAAGGAGACCTGTGATGATTGCGCCGACGGCGAGCGCAGTTGCGAGCCAAATGCGAAAGCGCACCACTGCGACGGAGCGTAACAGAGCGCGCGGCGCGATCAACGCCTACAGTAGTGATTTGTTAAAAAAGTTACAAAGGCGCGATGAGCTCTTCATTTTTGACTTCGTAACAGTTTAACTTCGATTTCACGCCGCGGCCGCGGAAGGCTCGGGTATGACACGCGCAGCCCTGCGCATTCTTTCGGCTTCCCGACGAAGAATGGCGTTCAATTTACCTCCCAGCAACAGCAGCAGGCAAGTCAGATACATCCAGGTAAGCAGCACGACGATAGACGCCAGCGCAAGATACGTAGGGTTATAGCGATCATATCTTCCGACATAGAACTGAAAAAGTTTTGTCGCGATGATCCAGCCGACAGAAAAGAAAATCGCGCCCGGTAATGCCTGACGGATAGTCAAATAATTCTCCGGTGTCAGAAGATACAGCGCGAGTGCAAAGATGATTAGAACAAGTGCGGTGAAAGGCAGACTCAACGCTGCAATCCATGCTTGCAGTGGGAACGCGAGTTGAAAATTCACTTCTGCGATACCAGCGAGCTTTTCACCAAAGACAATCGCGTTGAAGCAAAACACGATGACGATCCCAAACCAAAAGAGCATAAAAAATGAGATGATATATTTCGACCACCAATACGGGTCTTCGCGCATCCCGTACGTATGGCTAAGGGCCCTTGAGATCGTCGCGATAAAGACCGTCCCGAAATAGATGCCGAGAATGATTCCCGCGTTCGCAAGCAGACCGCTCGAGCCCGTCACGACCACGTTAGCCATCGCCGCATCCAGTATGTCCTGAACCTTGGGATCTGGTGGCATGAAGCTTTTCAAGAGAACGAACATCCGATGCAACTTGGTCGGATCGGTGCCGAAAAGACCCAGCAGATGCCAAAGAAACAGCGATCCGGGAGCCAGCGCAAAAAGAAGCAGATATGCCATCTGCGCAGCCAGCCCGGTTGTATTATCCATCGCCGTTTCCCAAACCAGCCGGCGCAAAACGCGCCAGATGAATCCGAGATATTTCATCGCCGGCAGAGTTTACTTTGCCGCACGTAAATATCCATTAAAGTCTCCCGCAATCGCGGGACCTTCGCGAGTAAACTTCCGTGTGCTTCTAAGCTCCATCATCGTTTGCCGCGCCTGACGATTCATGAATAAGCGAATATTGATTCTAACGGCCGGGTTCGGAGAGGGCCACAACAGCGCCGCCAGAGGAGTGCGCGACGGTCTCGCTCGCCTCGCCCCGAACCAGGCCGACGTGGAGTTGCGGGATCTGTTTGCTGAAGCCTATGGACCGATCAATGAGTTCGTGCGCCGAAGTTACCTAGCGCTGGTGAATTCTGCGCCGCGCACCTGGGGAATCGTTTATCGCTGGCTGGATCGCAAGAGAGATTACGACACAGAATTTCGGCGATTCGCTCGACTTAAGAGTCATCTCGCTCCGCTGCTCGAGCGTTTTCACCCGAGCATCGTCGTTTGCTCTTTCCCAGCATACGCAAATGTGCTTCAGGAGATTTTGGGATCCAAGAGATCCTGCAAATGTGTAGTGGTCGTCACGGATTCGATCACCATTAACGCGACGTGGTACCGGAGCCCCGCTGATTATTTCCTCGTTGCGAACGAACAGAGTGCCTCTGTCTTGCGAGCAGTCGGAGTCGCGCCGGAAAAAATCAAGGTATTTGGATTTCCCGTAAGCCCAAAGTTTGCCGACTTCAGAGGTTCAAATCGAGTGTTGCCTTCCAATGACTCCGAGCGCCGTGTTTTGTACATGATCCATGCCGCCACCCACGGCGCGCCGGATCTCGTGCGGCGACTGGTGGAGCTTGGCGTCGATCTGACAGTGACGATTGGCCGCGCCGATAACCTCAGGCCGGCTATCGAAAAGGCAGCGGGAGGTAGCAACACAAAGATCGTTGGCTGGACTGATGAACTTCCGCGCATGCTGCACGAGAGTCATCTGCTTATCGGGAAAGCCGGCGGCGCGACGGTGCAGGAAACGATCGCCGCTGGTTGTCCAATGATCATCAACCACGTCGTGGCCGGTCAGGAGGAAGGTAATGCCCGGCTAATTATCGAAACCAACTCAGGCGTGATCGCGCTTTCACCAGCGGAAGTTGTCACGCAATGTCAACGCGCGTTCGCCGACGATGCAAAACAGTGGCGCGAATGGGGGACGAACATTACAAAGCTAAGTCGACCACGCGCTGCGCTCGATATCGCCGAGTTTTTGCTATCTATCTAAGAGCCTGTCTAATCCTTCATTTCGATTTCGAACATCGCTCGGTGAACGTGAATGACTTTGATCCACCCAACCGTCCGATCGAGTACGATCGCAACGCTCAGATTAAGATAACCGAGCAGATTATGAGCACGTTTCGACCTAGTGACTAAGCAGCGTTTGCCCGGAAAGAATTTCCTCGCCACCACTAAAGGTTTGCAGCACGTCCAATTCTGGCGACAGAACAACCAAATCTGCATCGGCTCCCACGGCCAACCGGCCTTTTGTATCGAGGCCGATTGCGCGTGCGGGATTTTGTGTCGCCATTGCGACGGCTTCATGCAACGGAACGTTGACCTTACTCACCATCGTCCGCACGAGGTGGATCATCTGCGCAGCACTGCCCGCAAGCGCGGAGCGGTCAGCCAGCACGCAGACGCCCGCTTCCACAACGCAGTCATTGCCGAAAAGTGAAAACTGCGAGCCATCCGGCAGTCCGGCGCCGGCGGTTGCATCGGTTACAAGACAGATTCCGCCGCAGCCTTTAGCGCGATACAACATCTTCGTTAATGTCGGCGAAACGTGATGCCCGTCGGCGATGAGTTCGCAACTGATCTGCGGCTCACTTAACGCAAACTCAAGCAAGCCGCCGACACGATAGACCCCACGACGGCGCGCGCTCGACATGCAGTTGAACGTGTGCGTGACACTGCGCATGCCGCGTTCGAATGCGGCGCGTGTGTCTTCGTCAAACGCGTCGCTATGTCCTCCACTTACGCTGATTCCGTGCGCGTGGAAATTTTCGATCGCCTCGAGTGCCCCCGGCAATTCGGGGGCGATCGTGATGCGCTTGATCACATCAGCGTGGTCGAGCAACTGCTCCACACGAGCCAGTGACGGCTTCTGAATGAATTCCTCACGTTGCGCGCCGCATTTTGCTTTCGAGATGAAGGGGCCTTCCACATGAACGCCTGCAATCGCGCTGGTAGGGCGCGACCGCCGGGCGCGCCGCTGAGTAAAATCACGCACGGCATTCAAGACATCGACAATCTTCTCCAGCGGTGCGCTGGCTGTGGTAAGGAGGAGCGACGTGGTACCGCCGTTGGCATGGAAATCGCAAATTGCGCGAAATGATTCGGCAGAGCTTTCCATGGTGTCGCGGCCGAGCGCACCATGCACATGAAGATCGATGAAACCGGGCGCGAGATAATTTCGGGCAAGATCAACAATCTCCTCCCGGGGCGCCTGCGCTTGCCGCGCCGTAGGTCGCCGCGGCGACCGAAGGCGGGTTTGCTCACGAATCGCGATGATTTTTCCTTCGCGAGCAACGAGTTCAAGCCCGTCGCGAATTTCATTGGGAAAAATCAAACGTGGATTCGTAAAAATCATGTTCGCCTAACGCTCAGTCTTGAATGCTCAACCTTCAATGCCAAAGGAAGCCAATTGCGTTTGGACACAGTAAAGTCCATCCTCTTGGGAGGATGGATGCAGACTACGACGTCGTGATCATCGGTGGCGCGTTTTCCGGCGCGGCGACGGCGCTTATGCTCAAACGCAAACGACCCAAAGCGCGCGTCCTGATCATCGAAAAGACAACCGAGTTCGATCGCAAGGTCGGCGAATCCACCACAGAAGTGAGCAGTTGTTACATGACCCGGATTCTGGGTCTTACCCATTACCTCGGCCATCATCAGCTCGCAAAGCAGGGATTGCGTCTGTGGTTTTCGAATCGGCATGACCAACGTTTTGATGATTGTGTCGAGGTGGGCACACGTTATCAGAGCCGGCTGCCGGGATTTCAAGTGGACCGGGCAAAGCTTGATTCGCACATGCTCGATCTCGCAGTGCAAGCGGGTTGCGAGCTGTGGCGTCCGGCGAAAGTACTAAACATCGAGCTAAAGGATGGGAATGATCAAAGAGTCAGCGCCGCTCGCGATCTCGGCGAGTGCACCCTTCACACGCGTTGGGTCGTCGATGCTACCGGGCGCGCTACGATGCTCGCGCGAAAACTCGGACATCTTCGCCCGAACACGGAGCACCCCATCAACGCTGTCTGGGCGCGGTTCAATGGCGTTAAAGAGTGGGACAGCTATGAATGGCGACAACGTTTTCCGGACTATGCAAATGATTGCGTCACCGCGCGTGAATGGGCCACGAACCATCTCTTCGGGCGCGGCTGGTGGGTCTGGATCATTCCGTTGCAGGGTGGCGATGTCAGCGCCGGCATCGTTTATGACAGTCGCATCTTCAAGATCCCTCAAGGACCGAGTTTAGGCCAGCGATTGCACACGCACATTCTCAGCAATCCCGTTGGTCGCGAGATTTTCGGGGCTGCACGCGTGATCGAAGGTGACGTGCACGCTTTATCAATGTTGCCATATCACAGCGAAAAAGTTTGCGGCCAGGGCTGGGCCGCCGTCGGCGACGCCGCCGGTTTCATCGATCCACTTTACAGTTCGGGTTTGGATTTCTGTTCCTACACGTCCTACTACGTGGCCGATTTGCTGGCACGCAGCGTGGGCGGTGGAGATGTCACCGACCAGCTTCGTTATTATAACGAGCAGTACCCCACCACCTATCGCTACTGGTTCGAAAGCCTGTACAAGGACAAATACTATTACATGGGCGACGCGGATCTGATGTCGGCCGCGCTTCTTCTCGATGTAAGCAGTTACTACCTCGGTTTGGTCCGCGGTGTTTATCGCGATCCGGAATGTGGATTTCTAAACCTGCCCTTCACAGGTTTCCCCGGCAGATTCGCCCGAAACACGATGAGGTTTTACGGTCGACGTCTTGTTGCCCTGGCCAATCGCAGATGGGCGACTGGCTACTATGGAAAAAGAAACGCCTGCTGGCGCGAACTTTATGATGGATTCGTTCCGGACATCCGAATTCGCAAACAGATTCGGCGTGGTCTTCTACGCTGGTGGAAATGTGAGCTGATCAATTTGGGATTGATGTTACGTGGGCGCGCAGCAATGCCGGCAAACCGGACTTCAGCAACCGTTGCAACCGAAGCATGGTAGGGGCGCGGCCAAGCCTGCTCGCCGCGGCGGCGGCGGCGCCGCCAGTGCTACGGGCTGAGCAGCGTTCCATACCAGCGCAGAAACATGTTGCCAAGAAACATCCAGGTAACCGCGCCAAACGCCAGATAAGGTCCAAAGGGCAGTTTGGCGGACCAAACAGGCTTTCCCACGACTAGCGTGACCAATCCGACGATCGAGCCGAGAAGCGATCCGGCGAAGAGACTAAACAGAACCGCCCGCCAGCCTAGAAACGCGCCAATCGCAGCCAGGAATTTTAAGTCGCCGCGCCCCATGGCCTCTCGCGGAATCACCAATTCACGAGCCACGCCGGAAATCTGCACCACATCATCCAGCATCATCGCGTGGCCTTCGGCGATGACGCGATCATAGCGAAAGTCCAGCATTATATTCCCATACGTGTGGTGGTCGATCCTGGCCTCGTCACACGTGAGCAAGAGTCGATCTCTTTCCCGTGCAAAATAGTCGCTCCACAGACTTTCTTCGGTGCCTACGACAAAATCAGCGTCATCCCCGCGTTTTATCCACGTGAACGACGTGGGCGCATCGAATCGAATCCGCTTTCTACCAAAAGCGATTTTGCCCGCTTCCAAAACGATCAAAAGGATCACGTAACCGAGGGCAGCCGCGAGCAAAGAACGAACGCCTGCCGCAAGCCGGGAATCCGTCTGCATCAAAGCGGGGACCGCGACACTGCAAACGACGCCCGCAATTATTCCGCCGATTGTTACCCGGTCCGGAATAATGAAATGCTCAAAATCGATAAATGTTCCTATAATCAGGAACGAAATAAAGATCCAGTACGCGATCGCCACCTGCCATGGAAAGCTTTCCCAGATTGCGAGGAAAAGTACCGCGGTAACTAGTTCCACTGCGAAATAGCGTAAGGAAATTTTGGCGCCGCAATTTGCGCAGCTGCCGCGAAGCACAGTCCAACTGATCAACGGCAAATTCTGATGCCACGGAATGGGTTGCTTGCAGTTCGGGCAAAAAGACCGGCGAGGCCGGTTAATCGAGAGATCAACAGGCCACCGGTAAATGCAGACGTTCAGAAATGAGCCGACCGTAGCGCCAATCACAAACGCGAACGCTCCGAAGAGGAATTTGTAAATCGGCTGGTGCACGCGTTAGCCGGCAATCCGTTTCAGGCGACGACGCTCCATGAGCCACGCAATCCAGATGCAGCTCTCGTAAAGCAGACACATCGGCAGCGCCATCGCGACCAGGGTCAAGATGTCTGGCGTGGGCGTGATGATCGTCGCCAGAATAAAGATCATCACCACCGCGTAGGGCCGAGTGCGTGCCATGAACCTGTAAGTAATCAATCCAAATCGAACCAGCGCCAGTACCACCACGGGTAACTCGAAAGCCAGCCCGAAGCCGATCGTGAATCGCGTCACAAAAGAATAATACTGTTGCACAGTCCAAGTCGGCGCCCAGCCAAGCGACTCGGTGTCGCGGAAGAAAAAGAGGATCGTTTTGGGCAGCAACCAAAAATAACAGACGAACACACCAAGAAGAAATAGAGCGAAGCTGATTAGAATAGCCGGAAACAAAAATCGCTTTTCTACGGCGGTGAGCGCAGGCAGGACAAATTCTGCCAGGAAATAAAGCAGCAGCGGAAAGGAGAGAACGATCCCAGCGTAAAACGCCAGATGAAACGAAATCACGATTGAATCGGTGATGCCGAGCGCTTTAAGCGTTCCGATTTGTGATCCGACGTCGCGCAACGGCGCCTGCAATATCCGCACAAGTGTCGAGCGAAATGTGAAGCAAACGATCATCGCGATCGCCAGCGTGATTGCAATCTTCACAATCGTCCACCGCAGGTCTTCGAGATGTTCGAGAAACGGCTTGGAGGTTTCGCTCTCTGGAAGATCGCGAAATTTGAAAATATCTCGCAGCACCATTGGATGGAAGAATCAGCGCGGCACGAGCGCCAGAACACCGCGCGCTGCGAGCGTGGCGCAAATACCCAGCGTGTTTGCGTCGCGAACTTCGTTCTCCGCGATCATTTGGCGAATTTCCTCCACAGTAAATTCGCGGCAATCGAGGATCGATTCTCCTTCGTCACGCGCCGGACCCTCTTTACACGGCTGAACTGGACGCGCCAGAAAAAAGTAGCCTCGCTCATCCGTGAATCCTGGCGATGAAAAATAATGGCCGAGCGGAACCAGCTCGCCGTCTTTGGCCAGCTCGTAACCGGCCTCCTCGCGAAGTTCACGCAACGCAACTTGTTCCATTGTTTCCGACGCGGCGCTGGTGTCATCCGCCTTTGCCGAGACTACGGCGGACGCGCCCACCCCGGCTACAGTGTCGATTTGACCAGACGGCATTTCCCAGATCGCCCGCCGGATCGGGATGCGTTCCTGGCGAATGAGAACAATTCTGCCGTCGCGCGTCATCGGCGCGACAATGACGGCTGCTTTCCGATGCACAATTGTCCACGTGCAGGGCTGGCTTCGCGATGGCGTTCGGACGTGATCGGTCACGACCTCGAGATGCGCGTTGGCAAAATGCCGCTCGCTCGAGATGGTCTCCCAGTTTTCCTCTTTCACGCGGGAAGATTATGAATGTGGCGCAGAAAAGCGAATGCTCAGGTAGCCCCGATTTTTAAATTTCTCTCCGCTTAGTCGCCTGCGCAGCGAGTGTCATTCCAAAACTGGATCGCTGGGGAGGTGAGGTCATGTTCATAGCTGAGCGCGCTAAGACTTGCTGTGTCCAACATGAAAAACTTCCCGGCGAATGGTTCGAGACCGAGCCAGCGGGCGGCTAACACTCGCAGGAAATGTCCGCTTGAAAAAATCAACACATCGCCTTTGAACGCGCGCACGCGACTGACAACACGATCAGCCCGCGCCCCGACGTCTTGCGGCGATTCCCCATTCGCGGAACCGTCGCGAAATAATTCCCAACCGGGTCGCACCGCATGAATCTCTGCGGTTCGAAGACCTTCATAATCGCCATAGTTCCATTCGACCAAATCGGGATCGACTTCAGCTACCGCCCCGAAGCCCGCTAGCTCACAGGTTCGAAAGGCGCGCTGCAAGGGACTCGTTAAAACCTTGGCGAAACGCAATCCGGCCAGCCGCTCTCTCACCCTTTTGGCGTTGCGTTCGCCGCGCTCGGTCAGCGGCAAATCCGTAAGCCCAGTATGCTGACCCGTAGCGCTCCAGGCGGTCTCGCCGTGACGCGCGGTATAAAGTACGGGAAAAATCTCACTTCCCATGACTGGTTACTTATCGGCGAGGTCGAGCTTGTGACAAACTGCTTGGTTGCCAACTGCTTTCTTTGCAGAACTGATGACGTCTTCAAGCCTCCAGCACGGGGGGAATCGTCATCCGCCACGGCGTGTTGCTTTCACAGCTGCTGCATTCTTACATCGCTCGGGGAGTGGGCTGGCCGTTGGGTTGGGACGACAACCTCTGGTCCGCGAAGCGCCCGCGCAGCTTGCCGGAGCAACTCGGCATTGGCGTCAAATCTTACCTGATCGAAGAAGAGGATCTCGGTGGCAATAAGCCAAATTGTGAAACAAACCATCAACGTGCGCAGCGGGAATGGTTTTGAAGACTCGATTATTTTCATGGTTCAGGATAAGTGCGCTCAAGACAGCAATGCTAGCTGGCGTTCGCTAGATTCTCGCGTACCTCTCGCGAGGTTACGCGTATTCCATCGTTCGAGATAAAGATCAGAGCCGCTACCTCTTCGGGATCGACCAAAAGGGGGAATGAAAATCCTTTCTTGCGTGGCACACGAAAATCCAACGGACGCGCCCTAGCAGCAAAGAAATGGAGTGGATACGGTTTGAGTATGAAAACAAGTAAACCGGCTATTATCGCATTCGTGCTCTGCTTGCTGTTCTTTGTATCTCACGCATTCGCGGTGTTCAAATCGCCTTATCCTCCGAAGGCGTATCCGCCAGATCAGACAACAATTGTTACCAGTGGCTACGGATAAGATGGCTTCAAGAATGTAAGTCAGCGAAAATAGCAATAACCGGCCATGAGAAACACAGCCATCCTTGCTGTCAGGCCTGCGATCCGCTCGCGCGCGCCTCTTCATGTCGCTTCGCACACTTGCCTCACAAAACCTTGACCTGCCAGTTGCGACCTTCCCAACGATGGTCGCGCTGCCAAAAGAATGTAAATGAAAACACTGAACCGCTTGGCAAGTCTGCAGTCGGAAAATCTGCAAACCAAAGATTCAGCTCGTCCCGGTGAGTCGTGTGCGATTCGTTCCTCCGCGCCCAGTCGTCAGTCGACCAGACAATGGTGGCTTCCGCGGCAAGAATGATCCGCAAAATTTTTCCGTGCGATACACTCCGCAGAGGATGGCGCAGACTCCAAATCTCGTAATCGCTTTGCACCGGATTTACTACGTACCGTTGAAACGCCGGCTCGACGCGGGCGAAGCAAACACCGTCATGGCGGCTACGCACAAGTGAAACGTATTCGGAGTGCGACCAGCAAAGAGGCATCGCCGCTCCGGTTGGGCAACCACGTTTCATATGGCGATCCGGCAAGTCAGGCCCGTCCCATATTTGTTCCGTGATCATCCCACCCTCGTTCGCAAAATCTTCCATCGCATTGATGAAGGGTTTTGGATCACGCCCGGCAGCAAGCTCGTAATGGCCGCGTTCTCCGGTCAAAAGCGGCCAGCAACGGCCGACGCCCGTTCCGTCGAAGGCGCTGCCGTCGTCCTTTTGCCCATAGCCATCGTGATTGTAGCGACGCCAGCCGGGGCCTTGCGGCAGATCATATTTCAGCACGCGATCTATCACTTCGATCGAGTCGCGCACGAGCGGGTCGTTCGCGTCGCGAATACCAAATCGCACCAGGAGAAGAAAGTCCCCGCCCACGACATTGCGCGCCGGATGTAGGCCACCACCGTTGGCGATCTGAATCATCGCGGCGTTGGGATCAGCGTGCGGGTCAGGCGCGTTAGGATCAGTCGGAGTGATGCGGACGTAATGACGAGGAAAACCCTCGACCAACTCGCCCTGAGTTGTGACCGTCCATTCTTCGACGTGCGCTGCCAACCAGTCGGCGTAGGCGAAAATGAAATCTGCAACATCCATTTTGCCGAATTCTTTGGCCCATTCCGCGGCGCAGGCGAGAGCGGCAATCACAGTGGCGAGAGTCGAGGGCGAATAACCGGCGTTTTCTTCCCAGCGGTCCTGAGTTGTGACTGGACCTTGGAGCATCAGGTGCGCCGCAGCACGCACTATCATTACACGGGGATTAAACAAACCGAGCGCATCGTGCTTGTGCAATCGCCACGCCAGCAAGATTGGCAGCGCAACCTGGTCGAGCTGCAGTCCCGACCAATAAGCGGTGCCGTCGATCCAGCTGTTTTGCGGAAAACTGCCGTCGGGCCGCTGAATGGCAGCCAGCCAAATTAAAGCGCGCAGCGGCGTGCTCGTCTGACCCGTGGCAAGGAGCGCACTCGCACTCTGCACGAGATCGCGGGTCCACACGAGATGGTAACCACCAAGATCGTTATCGCTCTTGATTTCACCCCAAGGGATGCTCATCGACGCCACGAGTGCGCCTTGAAAAACTTTGTCTTCATGTGCCAGTAACACGCAACGGCTCAACCGATACATCCCGCCGCCGTCAGATGTATCAGTGCTGAAGTCGAATTCGGGATTCACCACCGCGCGTTGCCATTGCCGGACATAGCCGTGGCGATGTGACTCGAACGGCTCGGCCAGCGATTGGAACAACTTCGTGGCTGCACTCTGATAGCTTCGACCGAACGCGACAGCAATTGTGAACTCGCCGCTATTTGAGAGATTGACTTCGCCCGTAGATGCGATGTTGCCGTTCTCGGCTGCCTGAAACTCCCACTTCATTTTGAAATTGTGCATCAAGTCCTGCCAACCATCACTGAAGCCGACGTAACCGACGGACCGGCGAGAGAAACCGGTGCTGCATGCCATGATCAGGTGAACGTTTTCGCGCTGAGCGTGGATGAGTTTGACGGCGCCGATTTCAGAACACCACCCGGAGTTGCCCGCGCCGCGTCCGGCTATGTGAGGAGCCAGCAACGCGTAAAGGCGCAACTTCCCTCGTAGCGATTCATCGAATACCTCCAGTTTTGTGTGCACAAGCAACACCGACCCGTGTGGATCCGTCAGGACGTGTTTTACCATACGATAGCGGCCGCGTGGCTCCGAATTCGTGAGACGATAGAAGAGGCAATCGCGCGCCGGGTATTCGATAAGATGATTGAGATCGCGTTTTTCTTCGTGGCAAAACGTTTCGCCGTCGCTGATGAGAAACTGAAAGTCGCGTGTGTTTGGTTGATCGACATGTGGGTAGTAAATCTCGTTGAGGATTCCGTGACTGAGCGTAAACCAGACACGGCAACTTGTATGGTAGGCCGTGCCGACGCCTTCTTTTGCGCTAGAAGTCCAGCGTGGCTCGATCCCCGGCGCACCAAACGCCACTGTATTCTCAAGGGGATCCATCTTTAAGTCCCCAGCTGCGAGCGCCACCGCTTAATCTGCGCCGCGATGTTTTCAGCTGAGGGCGCACCGATCGCACCCCTGTTTGCCAGCGCATTGCGAACGTCAAAAATTTTCGCTACGTCACTATCGAAGAAACGCGAAAATTTTCTGAGTTCGGCAAGCGGAACGTGATTGAGCGGAATGTCTTTCGCTGCAGACCGCGCGACGATTTTGCCGACAACTTCGTGCGCCTCGCGGAAAGGCGTACCTTTGTTCACAAGATATTCAGCCAGGTCGGTCGCGAGAAGGTTCGGATCGGTTGCGGCGGCTTGCATGCGTTCGCGATTTATTTTCAACTCCGGCAGCATTGCCGCGGAGATTTCCAACGCGTTTTTAACTGCATCGACGGAATCAAACAGCGTTTCCTTATCTTCCTGCATGTCGCGATTGTAGGAGGATGGAAGCGCTTTCATCGTCGTCAAGATCGACATCAAATTCCCGTAAAGCCGGCCGGTCTTGCCGCGAGTCAGCTCGGCCATGTCAGGAGTTTTCTTCTGCGGCATCAAACTGGAACCGGTGGAAAATGCGTCGCTGAATTCCAGAAAGCCGAATTCGCTCGTACTCCAGATAATCAAGTCTTCGCTCAAACGCGAGAGATGCAGGCCGTTCATCGCGAGACAAAAAATGAATTCGCACACAAAATCGCGATCGCTTACGGCATCGATGCTATTCTGACTCGCGCCCGAAAAACCGAGGTCGCGCGCGATGCGCTCGCGATCCAGAACGATAGTTGACCCCGCCAGTGCGCCAGACCCAAGTGGAAGCACATCCGTACGAGTCAGGGAATCCCGAAGGCGATTCGCGTCGCACTCAAACGCCTGGATCTGCGCAAGCAAGTAATGTGAAAAAGTGATCGGCTGGACGCGCTGTAAATGCGTGTAACCGGGCATTACAACATCGAGATGTTTTTCGGCGAGATGGAGCAGCGCCCTCTGCAAATCTCGCAAACGCGATGAGATTTCCGCGATTTCCGCTTTCACGTAAAGCCGCAGATCGAGCGCAGCCTGGTCGTTACGGCTGCGCGCGGTGTGAAGCTTCGCGCCTGCGTCGCCGATCCGTTTCGTCAGTGCGGTTTCAACATTCATGTGGACGTCTTCAAGGGAGTGATCCCACCCGAATTTGCCGGACTCGATTTCCTTCTCGATCGCGCGCAGATCAGTTTGAATTTTTTGAAAGCCATCAGCGGAAACGATTCCTGCCCGGGCGAGCGCTGCGGCGTGCGCTATTGATCCGGCGATATCGTAGCGATAAAGCGCCAATCAAACGAGACAGATTCGCCGTAGCGCTGCGCAATCCCGGAAACCGGCTTTTTGAATCGTCCTTTGCGCATCATTTCTAACTACGAATGGACACGAATGAACACGAATTCATAAGACAATCCGCTCCCACCCCAGCTTGCGGTGTTTAAAATTAAGGATCAGTCCGACCCGCAAGCCGGTAATCCGCAGATAATTCACCATCAAGCCCCGCTCGTGATCGGTAATCCGGTCAATTACTTTCGTGTCCACGACGATAGGATCGAAGGCCGATGAGATCGGGGATGAACAGACCGACTTTCTGTCCCTTGTAGAGTACGTCGAGTGCAGACTGCTGACGGAACGGAATCTTTCGCAAGTCCAAGTTCTACGACCAATGCATTTTCGTATGGCTTCTCAACCAATCCGTGACCAAGGGTGTTCAGAACCTCGATTGCACAACTAACGATTTGAAAAACTTCCTCTCTGGACAGCAGTTTCTCGTCATTCGTGTCCTTTCGTGTCTATTCGTGGTTAATGCTTCGGCTGCCGCTTGAGGGCGGCTTTCAACCGACGGAGGCAGTGCGTGTTACCGTCGCAGACACGTATTTTGCGTCCTGGAGAGGAAACTTGCGCAATTCAACCGTTACTTTCTGTATTGCAAAAGTTCTCAGTAAATGCGCTGCCAGCCGATCGGCTAAGGTCTCGACAAGGCTGACCGATTGATCGCGCACGAAACTCTTCGTTTCCTCGGCCACCGCTGAATAGTTCACGGCTTTGTGAATGTTGTCGGCCACATCGCGCGTCTGCTGATCCGGCCAGAAGGAAATACTGACGGTTAATCGTTGTGGAGCGGCGCGCTCTTGTTCCGGGACTCCGATACGTGTGGAAATTTCGAGTTGCTCGATGTGAATCCGATCGAGGTGCGGGTTTGGTTCGTTCGGCATCCGGGAAGGTTAAAGCAGCCCAGCCGGTGGCAACAACGCGAATTTCCGTCACGTTACATCTTGCGCGCCATGTGATGCAGCGGGAGTGCTGTGGTAGAGTGACGCGAACAATGAAAACGGTCTGGCGCGTTTTTTCCTATCTCAAGCGATATCCATGGATAGCCTCGGGAACGTTGACTTGCGCGATCCTGAGCACGCTAATGGTGATCGTTTTTCCTGCGGCAG
>QHNR01000031.1 GCA_003218475.1 Verrucomicrobiota bacterium
TCAACTCAACGCGGTCAAAAAAATCCGCGGAGGACAGCGCATGCTACAGCCATGTGCCTCCGAGGTTCGTTATCCATTCCAGCTTCGCGATTCCTTATCCGTAATTTATCTTAGAGCATGCGAGCGATGGTTCTGGATAAGCCAAGAAAGTCGCTGCAATTGCGCGATGTGCCAAAACCGAAGCCGGGGAGGGGACAATTGCTCGTGCGCGTTGCGACATGCGCAGTGTGCCGGACCGATCTTCATGTCGTCGATGGCGAATTGCCGGATCCAAAGCTGCCCCTAATTCTGGGCCATCAAATTGTCGGGCGCGTACAAGAAATCGGCGAAGAAACAGATTCGAAATTCCAGATGGGAGATCGCGTGGGAATTCCGTGGTTAGGCTGGACGGATGGCGACTGCGCTTATTGTCGATCGGGCCGGGAGAATCTGTGCGACAACGCGCGTTTTACTGGCTACACGATCAACGGCGGCTACGCCGAATTCGCCGTCGCCGATGCGCGGTTCTGTTTTCCTCTGCCAGAGCGCTACAATGATGTCGAAGTTGCGCCGCTGCTCTGCGCTGGGCTGATCGGGTATCGTTCCTATCGCAAAACAGGCAATGCGCGCCGCCTCGGCGTTTATGGTTTTGGCAACGCCGCGCACCTGATCGCGCAGATTGCGCTTTATGAAGGGCGCGGCCTCTTCGTATTTACACGGCCAGGCGACATCGCAACGCAGCAAGCCGCAAAGAAACTGGGTGCGGTCTGGGCCGGCGGCTCCGACGAGATGCCGCCAGAAAAACTCGATGCTGCAATTGTTTTTGCCTCAGTCGGCCCGCTCGTGCCCGCCGCTTTGCGCGCTCTCGCGAAAGGCGGCATTGTGGTTTGCGGCGGGATTCATATGAGCGATATCCCTTCATTTCCCTATGCCGATCTTTGGGAAGAACGGGTCATCACGTCGGTGGCAAACCTAACCCGGCGCGACGGCGAGGAATTTTTCGATCTCGCACCGCGCGTTCCGGTGCAAACGAAGACAGAAACATTCCCCTTAGAACAAGCCAATACGGCACTAGACCGATTTCGCGCAGGCGAGCTAAGTGGAACCGCTGTTCTTCTAATGCCTAACAGCGATCATCCCAAGCAGAGCGAGGAACCTCAAACCCAACCTGGACGGAGCCGGCCCGCCTGAGCGTCAGTTTTTCAGCGCGTTCCAACCCGTGCACGACCAGTGACCTGTTTCACAAAATTACCCGGAATCCGTTTTTCGTCGTCCGGGGCGGCACCGGCAGCATTGGCGAGTGCTTCTTCTTCCGCAGAGAGAAATGGCTTGAACCTATTTTTATCGATCGCTTTCATGAACGCTTCATGCGGGGAGACGATGCCTTTTTCGAGCAGCGCCAAGATCGCGTCATCCATGAATTGCATGCCTTGCGCTTTTCCGGAAATGATTACGTCCTGCAGTTTTTGTGTTGCGCCTTCGCGAATGATGGCGGCAACGGCTGCGTTGGCGATCAGAATTTCATTGACGGCAATGCGACCTGGCCGGTCTGACCTTTTCAAAAGCAGTTGAGCTACAACACCGCGAAGTGAGTTCGCCAGCATGGCGCGCGCCTGGGCCTGCCGATCGGCCGGGAAAGCGTCTATCATACGATCCACTGTCTTACGGGCATTGTTCGTGTGCAGCGTCCCGATCACGAGAAGACCAGTCTCGGCTGCGGTGAGGGCGAGCGAAATCGTTTCCAAGTCGCGCATCTCGCCTATGAGCACGATATCGGTGTCCTCTCGCAGTGAGGCCTTGAGCCCGGCGGCAAACGAGATCGAGTCGCCCGGCACTTCCCGCTGCGTGATAATGCTGCGCTTACTATCGTGCACGAACTCGATCGGCTCCTCGATTGTCACAACGTGCTTGGAAAAGTTTTGGTTTATGAAGTCGATGAGCGCCGCCTGTGTCGTTGTTTTGCCGGAACCCGTTGGACCGGTGACGAGAACAAGCCCGCCGCGCAAATAAGCAAATTCCTTGATCACCACTGGAACACCCAGCTGCTCGAGACTCAAAATCTTGGTAGGAATCAATCGAAAAGCCGCGGCATAACCGTCGGACTGCTTAAAGTAGTTGGTGCGGAATCGAGAGTCCGCATCCATCTGGTAAGCAAAGTCGAGATCGCCGCGTTCCTGGAAAATTTCCCAATTCTGCGGGCCGCAAACTTCGCTGAGCATTTGGGTGGCTTCCTCCCGTGAAATCGGCTCGTCCCGGGTGGGCATGATATCGCCGTGCGTGCGCATTTTTGGCGGTTGCCCCTCTCCGATATGCAAGTCGGACGCACCCTGCCGGACGACGAGCTGAAGAAATTGATCGATGTAAGCCATTGCTAATGACGAATGACGAATGCCGGATAACGAAGGAATGACAATCCATAAATGACAAATGGTTGTCTCCCAACCGCTGTCCCCTTTCGGTTGTCCTCATTGAAATTTGTTTCGGTCTTCGTCATTCGTGCTTTGTCATTTTCCCACATGCTGGCGCATCAGTAGTTTTTGGTCGGCGCGCTCGTAGGCTTCCTCGGCGCTGATCAGGCCGCGGTCATAAAGATCGATCAGCGCGTCGTCCATCAAACGCATGCCTTGTTTTTTGCCGGTCTGAATGATGCCCGGCAACATGTACGTTTTCGCTTCTCGAATCACATTGGCCACCGCGGGCGTATTGGTGAGGATTTCCAAAGCGAGCAACCGACCGGTTCCGTCTTTTTTTGGTATCAACTGGTGGCTGATGACTCCGCGCAACGATTCCGCTACCATCACCCGGATGTGTTCCTGTTGCTCGGTCGGAAAAACGTCGAGCAGCCGATCAAGTGTGCGCGAAGCATTACTGGTGTGCAATGTTGCCAAGACAAGGTGTCCGGTTTCGGCCGCAGTAATGGCGAGTGAAATCGTTTCCAAGTCGCGCATCTCGCCGACCATGATCACATCTGGGTCTTCCCGGAGAGCGGCGCGCAACGCCGTGGCGAACGACTCAGTGTGCGTGAAAACTTCGCGTTGGCTGACATGGCAATTTCTCGATGTGATGACGTATTCGATCGGGTCCTCAAGCGTGATGATGTGATCGTGCCGTTCCATGTTTATGTGCTCGATCATCGCCGCGAGCGTGGTTGATTTACCAGTGCCGACCGAACCTGTGGCGAGAATCAGGCCATTCTGGTAACGGGTGAGTAACTTGAGATGCTCCGGCAATCCGAGTTCGTTCATGGTTCGGACATGCGTGTTGATTACGCGAAAAACAATTTCAATCCCCAGCCGCTGCCGAACCACGCTAACTCGGTAACGAGCGAACTGGTTCGCGTAGGCAAAGTCGGAATCGCCGCGTGAATTGAGCTCCTCCTTGTACACTTCGGGCATGAAAGCCTCTGCCAAGGCTGCCGTTTGCCCTCTGGTAAGTACTGGGGCGTCCGGCCACATCGGCTCCAAACTTCCATGTACCCGCCAGATTGGCGGCGCGGCTACGCCCAAGTGAACATCCGAGGCGCCGGCCTTTTGTCCAATCTCGAGATAGTCATCCACGTGACCGAGCGGATGTGATTCAACTGCGATGGCCGGAGCGAGAGTCGTTGCGATCATGGCTGCGTGCTGAAATAATTACGCAGTCCAGCCGGCGCGTAAATCTTAAAACGAGACGCATCCGATGCGCCTCATTAGACGCATGGGACTTATGTTTTGCGGCGCGATCGCCCGCCAAAGTCCGTGAGCCGGTTTTTCACGAACTCGACAATCACTGGCCGAACCAGGTTTGCCGCGATTTTCAGCACACCCAGAGCGAGACCGGTTTCGACCAGCTTTTTCTGAGATTTACGGCCGCCTTTTGCGTCGACGTAGATTTTTTTCTTTCGCATCGGCGCCAGTGCGATCACCGCGCCAACAGCAGCTGCCGCTGAAAGCCAGGAAACCGTTTGTTCGCGAAATGATCTGCGGAATTTCGCCGGCAAATCCAATTCGTACTGCAGACCGCGCAAATCGCGCGCTACACGTTCCCGGGACTGCGTAATTTCCGCCGTTAGCTCCTCGATGGATTTGTTGCGTCCAGATTTTTCAGCCATTCGCGATCCTTCTTTAATTCAGTCAGCGTCGCGCGAAAAAGCGGCTTGGTGATGCGGCTGCGCGCAACCAGAAGCAAAACCATCGCGATAATGAAATGCACTACAGCGGCAGCCAGTGCTATCCATGGCCACGAAATCCCAATCAGGTGCGCCAGCCCTACAACCGCACCAGTGATGAGAAAAACGTAACCCAGCGCGCAAAGGAGCAGCGCAAAAACTACGCAACTCACCAGTATGAGCAGTTGTACAGCCGCGACTTTAGATTCCTCGGCAAGCAGAGCAAACCGGCTTTCAAAGAACCCTGCGAGCGCGTTTAACAGCGCTAACAGGTTCCCGAGCAAACCGGCGTGTCCCGCGGGGTTGCGGGACCGAGTGCTCGCGCTCATCATCTCCGAATTCTTTCGGAGTTAGCGCCGGAAGATCAGACCCAAGACGAACCCAATTCCGAGCGCACTGAAAATCGCCTTTGTCGGATTTTCACGCACGTATTGCTCTGCGTCTTCCTGGAATGTGCGCACGCGATCCCTTGCACCACCCCATGCTTGTTCTGCTTTGCCGCGTGCCTCGCCCCAAGCCTGCTCGGCCTTGCCGCGGTACTCTTCGGCGAAAGCACCTGCGGCTGATTTCAAATCTTCCGCAGCTCTGCGGGCATGTTCCTTGCCACTTTGCAACTTATCCTGGGCCTCCGGGGGGACGGACGTTTTCTGTTGTGATTTGTTTTCTTCTGCCATTGGTAATCTCCAGTTAATTTTCGTTTCAAGTATCCGCGCGGTTTGCCAAATCAGCAAACGCCGAGTTCTCGTTGAAGAGTATTCGCGTTGAAGCGTTGGAGCGGATTTCTTTCTCTAAAAGCTTAAACGCTTTAACCGCGTGCAGCGTCCATCACTGTTCGCGGAAAATGATCCGCGCTTTTGTTAGATCGTACGGCGAAAGCTCCAAGGAGACTTTATCCCCCGGCACGATGCGGATGAAATGCTTACGCATTTTACCCGAGATATGTGCAAGCACATTGCGCTGGCCGGGCAGATCGACGCGGAACATCGTGCCTGGTAACACCTGTGTTACTGTGCCCTCCGTAACGATTGGTCCTTCCTTCGCCATCGCGGCGAAGTATACGGCGGGAACGGCCACCCCTCAAGGATTGCGCAACTGATCCAGCGAAACCGTTGGTAGATATTCGCGAAGCTCCTGCCGCTTCCACCACGCGCCGGTTTGCCGAAGTTCGCTCACGGTCGTGAATCGATAGCGATAAAACATCGCGCGAATGTAGCGGGGCGGCTTGTCTGGAAACGGGTTATGTGCGAGCAACCCATTCACGTCTTGTGAGCGCTGCAATAGTCTGACGATTAGCCCGAAAAACCACGGATTTTCCTGCGGGCTCTCCAAAGCAGCAAACCACATCTGCCAATCGAGTCTCGGTTGGTGCGGCGCGCACCAACCGGGCGCACGTTTCACGTTACCTGGTTTCCATTTGAATTCGTAGGGCAGCCATTCAAGACCATCGGCACTGCCTTCGACCACGATTTCGCAGCGGCCCTTTGTCATGACTCGAAACAATCCATAGCCATTCACGATCCGGAGTGCTTCGAGTTGTTCGTAAACATTTGCCAGCGCGTGAGGTGGACGAGCCCTTGGCTTGAACGCACTGAAAATGAGCCACGCATTGATGGGCAGCGTGACAACGATCACGGCGATCGCCGCGTAGTTGCGCAGTCGAATCGGTAAGACGCGACCACAGCCTGCTCGCCGTGGCGAGGGCGCGCCGGCCATCTGCGCGCCAACGGCCTCCCGCAATCGCGGGATCCCCACCGCCGCGTCATCGATCAATAACAAGCACAACGCGATCGTCAGCAGATTAAAAAAGCAATAGTTCCCGGTAATGGCGATTGCGAATTGAAGAAAGATCATCAATCCAGCGGCAATCAGACGTGGACGCCGTGGCGCCCAGATAAAAAACGGCACAATGATTTCTACGCCCAGACAAAGTCCGACTGAGAAATGCTTGAACCACTCGGGACTTTTATCTGCCCACCAGCCAAAGACTGTGGGGAGCGGTTGCGACCAGTAGTGATAATCGAGTGCCGTCAGGTTCCACCAGCAATCATCGCCGCTGGTCAGTTTCACCATGCCGGACATGAGCATTAATTTGAACAGAAGAAATTTGAGCAAGAACAAACCCGCGCGTGAAACCGGCGCAGCTGTAGCCGGGGGCCGTGACCCCGGCCACCACATCAGTTCCCTTGGCCAAAGTCGCCACGGCGCCAGAAAGATCGATAAAAAACCAGTCTCGAGAAGGAGAACGTCCCATTGAAAACTAAGGAAGGTTTGTCCAGCGGTGGTGAGGGACAGGTAAAAAGCAAAAAGGGCGATGAGCGTGAGCGCGGGCGCGATCCCGAAGATCAAAAGCACCGAGAGCACAACGCCGCCGCCACAAAGAAAATGCAGAAACGCGTTGCTCGTGCTGAACCAGCAAAGCGTGGGCAAAATAGCGTACGCGTCTTTGCCCAGTTGCGCGTGAACTGCCGGCAGGAACTGATTTACGGGCGACACACCATCGCTGCCGATCAGTCCGTCCACTTGCACCCACAGCGACACAAATGCGATCAGATAAATCACGCCCAGCGCGCGCAGAAACCAGCGCCGCGCCCAAAAGTAAGTCGGCGGCTGCGCGTCTTTTCCCCAGAGCATGTGGGTAACGCTTGAGCCGAGACTGCGATGGCGTGCGATGAACTTGTAAGCGCTTTCTGAAATCGCCGCGAATCCCGGAACGTGATCGTAACTCCACTCCAGCCATTTTCTCGAAGACCGATATTGCAACGAACGATAGACGGCTTCCGCGGCAAAAAATGTTTTGCCATCTGGCTCGATGAAAGCCATCGCGTGCTTGAATTGATCGAGTGGAATTTCGGGGAACTGATCAGCAGCCTGCTGGTATGTCGCGTAATCAACCTTACCGGCGGTTATTTCCCGCCACCGCTCGATCCACATTTTGCAAAAATGACATTCGCCATCCCAGATCATGAGCGGTTTGGGGGGCGGATTGGAGACGCGGCTGCGCATTCAGATTAGTAGAACGTGAGAGGTGAGAGGTGAGAAGTGAGAAGTGAGAAGTGAGTGGCGTTTCCGCCACTTCTCACCTCTAACCAATCACTTCTCACTGACCGCGAACTTCGCCCACACTGGCGCGTGATCGGATGGTTCCTTGCCCTTGCGCATCTCGATATCGATTCCGGATGCGCTGCACTTCTCCGCCATTGTCTCGCTCGCCAGAATTGCGTCGATGCGTAGGCCGCGATTTTTTTCAAACGCGCGCATCTGATAATCCCACCAGCTATAAAGTTCGGCTTCGTTGTGATGGATTCGAAGCGTGTCCTGTAAGCCAAGGTTGCATAATTCTCGAAACGCCACGCGTTCGCGCTCCGAAGCCATGATGGCTCCGCGCCAGAGCTCCGGATCATAGACATCAATGTCTTGCGGAGCGACGTTGAAATCCCCGCAGACGACCAGATCGCCGGATTTTTCTTTCGCAATACAAGCGCGAAGGCGCTCGTACCAATGCAGTTTATACTCGTACGCCGGAGACCCGACGGCTTGTCCGTTCGGCGCATAAATCGAAAACACGCGCAGGTTATTGACGTTCGCGGCGATCAACCGTGCCTGCGGATCAATCACTTCATCGCAAAGCGACGGACGAACGTCATGCAGCACACTCTTCGCAAGAATCGCCACGCCATTGTACGATTTTTCCCCGTGATAAGCCGAGCGATAGCCGACCGCTTGTAAAGCAAGCGTTGGAAATAATTCGTCCGGACATTTTGTTTCTTGCAAGCAGACGATGTCCGGCTTGGTCGCCTCCAACCATGCAAACAAGCGATCCTGTCGTTTGCGCAGCGAGTTGATATTCCATGAGGCGATCTTCATCGCGTGTCATTCTGAGCGAAGCGAAGAACCTCTCATTTGCTGATGGATCACACTAACTAACCTGCGTGACCGTTCGTGCAATTGTGAGGTCCCTCGCCGTCTTCGCGCTCGGGATGACCCGCAGGGAAGTGAGACGTCATTCGCACGAATCACTCCCGGCTTGTCACCTGTCACAGCTCCATCTCAACGCCCGGCTCTGGTACAATCACCTCTGAGTCGGGAAGCTCTGCGGACAAAGTAGCGCGCATCCACTCCACAGCCGGTGGATCGCCGTGCACAAGAACAATTTTGCGCGGCGAAATTTTCTTGGCGTATTCGATCAGCGCTTCGCGCGTCGCGTGTGCACTGAACTGGAACTGTTCAATGTTGCAGCGGACGCGTTGGGGCGGTTTGTCAGGATCAAGGGCGACCTCACCGCCCGTGCCCGCCTCCCGGAGAAGACCCGCTGGTGATTGAGGGCTCGCGTAGCCGACAAAAAAAATGGAGTGCCGCGGGTTTTCGATGAGTCGGCGGGCAAAAACATTTGAGAGTGTTTTGGGGATCATCATCCCGCTGGAGAGGGCGTACACTCGTCCCGGGCGCAGCGGCGCATCACGCACGGTTTCATCGTTCAAAATGAATGGCGCTACTTCCCTTATGAGTTGGAGGCGCGGCAATTGCCTGCGCGCCATTTGCGCGCGGCGGTCGTAAATGTCAGTGAACTTTGAGCTGAGCCCACCAATATAAATGGGAAACTCTTCCGAAAACATTCGGGATTGACGGCGGAACTTGTAGAGCATTGCCAGCACCTCCTGCGTCTTGCCTAACGCGAAAACCGGGACGAGCACGCACGCCCCGCGGTCGAAAGCGTTCACGAGTGCCTCCGCAAACCGCTGCTCTTCGCCGGGTCGCGTCCAGCCCGCAGCCTTTGCGTGATCGCCTCGGGTGCATTCCATAATCAATACATCGATATTTTCTTCGGGGAAGATTGCCGCTTGCATGATTGTTTGGTCGTCGAAATTGACGTCGCCGCTGTAAAACACGGTTTGTCCTTCGGCGCGCACCAGAATTCCAGCCGAGCCGAGCACGTGCCCCGCCTCGAAAAATTCAAACGTCAGCGCGTCCTTTTCTCGTTGGGGCGCCCTTTCGCCGGCAATGGAGACTCGTTGACGCAATGCACACCACCGCCAGCGTTCTGACGCTTTGTCGGTTTCACGATGCGTGAAAAGTGGGTACGACATCTCCCCGATCTCCTCGCGTTGCCGGGTCATCACGTTCACTGAGTTGTGCAAAAGCACACTGCCAACCTCGGCCGTGGCCTCGGTCATGAAAACGCGCGCGCGTGGAAAGCGCCGCATCACCACTGGCAACGTGCCGATGTGATCCTGATGCGCGTGCGAAATCAGAATCGCTTCGATCTCCCGGCCGGCGATTGCCTTCAAATCAGGCAGCGCATCCTCGCCGGTGTTCTTTGGATGCATTCCGCAATCGAGCACCAGCCGGTGTCCTCCGATCTCAAGATAGTACGAGTTCGCGCCGATCTCCGTGCGCCGTGTCAAGTTAAGGAATTTCAAATGCGATGATGATCAGTGCTTCCCTGGCTTTCCTATCAGAGCCGTAATTGTCTGAACAGTCGGTTTTGCCGGTAGTCTAAACACTGGTCGCCATGGAAGGAGAAACCAACGGGCAGCGCGACCCAAACACGCACCTGGAGCATGATATTTGCATCCACATCTTCACCGTTTCATCAGCCATGGTCGGCGTTTGTTTGACTGTGATCGGATTGATCCGCGTTGTCATTACACTTGGACGTGCGGACACTCTGGCGGATGACTTGCTGGCCGGAGACGCACTGCTGTTCCTGATCTCGTGCCTGCTTTCGTACTGGGCGCTTCGCTCCCGCAGCTTGCGCCGAATGCATCGCCTGGAAAAAATCGCCGATGGAATATTCATTATCGCCATGATCGGAATGGTGATCATTTGCGCGTTAATTACTTACAGCATTTCTGTTCCGGTCCGACCAGGCGCCGGCTAGAGGACTTCTTTGAAAATCCGTATCCAGTTTTCCCGAAGAATTTTTTCGATCTGATCGTCGCTGAAACCGCGCTCGATCAACCTGCGGGTGAGATTGCTCGCGTGAGAATGGTTCCTTAGCTCGGGAATGAAATGCGGAGTGGTAAATTTTGTGGCTAGCTCTTTTTGCCTCGATTCAGGCCACTGGCGATAAACGAATTCAAAGAAATCGAAGCCGATTCCGACTCCGTCGATGCCAATCAAATTGGCGATGTATTCGATGTGATCGATGTAACGATCGAGAGTGCTCTTCTCTTTCGCTGCACTGACAAGCACGGAGTTCACTCCGATCACGCCGCGCCGTTTACCGATCATCTTGATTTGTTCATCGCTGATGTTTCGCTCGATGTCGTAATAGCGGCGGACGTTTGTGTGGGACACAATCAATGGCTTTGTTGTAATCGACAAAATTTCGTCAAACCCGGCCGGATTGATATGCGCCAGATCAATAATCACACCGAGCCTCTCGCATTCGCGCACCACATCGCGTCCAAACGCCGTGAGACCTTCCAAAGCGGAACCGGTCGCGGCAAAAATTCCGCCGTGTCCCGCCGTGTTGCTTCGCGCATGCGTGAGTCCGATTGAGCGCACGCCCAGCTCGTAAAACACGCGCAGAAGATGCAGATCGCTTCCCAACGGTTCCGCGCCTTCCATTGTGATAATCAGCGCGATCTTGCCTTCCGCGCGAGCGTTCTGGATTTGGCGAAAGCTTTTGCAGATCGCGAAACGCTGGCAGGCCTGCGTCTCGGCATACAATCGCGCAATTTGATCAAGCGCTACGCGCAGACCTGTTTCCGGCTCGCCACGGCGAGTCCGTCCCGTGGCGGACAAATACCGGTCCTCGATGTAAATCGCCGCGCCTAGAACGCCCATGTTTCCAGTCTCGAGCTCCGGCAAACATTCTGTTTCCAGAAGATTTTTGCGATCGCGTTTTTCGTACAAATCCATGGGCAGATCAAAATGCATGTCGACGATTCCGTCCGCATGCAGCCGGTCGATTCGTTCGTCGGTGGATTCTTCTGTGGCGGTCATACTTTGGCAGTCATTCAGGCATTATGCCTGATCGGATTGTAGGGTTCCAGCTTGCCGCTACGGGCAAGATGCACGCCCGACAGAGATTCACGCAGGATGCGTGAGTTACCTCAGGCGTGAAGCGCGCATCTCATTATTTACTCAACTCGAGCATGCGCAGAATCGGTACTTCCGCGCGCTTGCGCACCGATTCAGGCAAAGTGATCTCCGGTTCCATGTTCAAGAGCGCGTCGTACGCTTTCTCCAGCGTGTTCATCTTCATGAACCGGCATTCGCCACAAAAGCAGTTCTCCGTCGGGCCGGGAATGAATGTCTTATCGGGGATTTCTTTGCGCAGCCGGTGCAATAAGCCAGCCTCGGTTACGACAATGATCTCGCGCGCCGGAGATTCCTTGCAAAACGTCACCATTTTTTCGGTGGAACAAACTTCATCAGCAAGCATGCGCACGGCATAAGTACACTCCGGATGCGCAACGACGGGTGCGTTAGGATACTCTTCGCGAATGCGGTTAATGCTGCGCGCGGTGAACTCAACGTGCACGTAACAGGTGCCCTGCCACAGATCCATTTTGCGGCCCGTCCGTTCCATCACCCACGCGCCTAGATTTTGGTCCGGGACAAAGAGAATGTTTCGATCCGCCGGCGCTGCGCGAACGATTTTGTCGGCATTACCGCTGGTGCAGATCACGTCAGCCAGCGCCTTCACCCCCGCGCTGCAATTGATATAGGCGATCACATAGTAGTTTTTATCGGCGCGCTGTCTCAGAAATTCCGCCAGCTTTTCGGGCGGACACGATTCAGACAGGGAACAGCCAGCGTCGAGGTCTGGCAAAATCACACGCTTGGTGGGATTAATAATCTTGGCTGTTTCCGCCATGAAATGTACGCCACAGAATAAGATCACGTCGGCGTCAGTTTTGGCGGCCTGATAACTCAGGCCTAACGAGTCGCCGACGAAATCGGCCACATCCTGTAATTCAGGCACCTGATAGTTATGCGCGAGAATAACGGCGTTTCGCTCGCGCTTGAGCTCCAACAGCTCTTTTGCAAGATCGATGCCGACCTGTACCGGACCAGCGAAATTGATGCCCGCACTTACCATCGGCTAATATGCCAGTTTTCAGCGTTATTACAATACCTGTAGCCGTCGTTCTATGAGCGGCGCGCGCGTCTCGCACAGCGAGGCGGCTACAGCGCCGCGCGCATTGCGTTTATCGGCGCTTCACGATTGAACCAGACGGAAAAAGAGAGTGCGCCTTGGTATAGCAACATCGACAAGCCGTTCGCGCCGCGCGCGCCCGCTTCCTCTGCTGAACGAATCAATGCCGTTTTCGATGGCCCGTAGACGCAATCAAAAATGATGTGATGCGGTGCAAGCAAGCGCGCCGGGACCGGTGTCGGATCGCTCGGATTCATTCCCAGCGGCGTTGCATTAACGATCAAATCGATGTCGGCAAGCTGCGTGCGCATCACCGGCTCATCCGATGCTACCGCCTCTAGCCGCGCCGAGGGACCTAAAAGCCGAGGTGCTGAGAAAAATGGCCGCAATTGGTCTGCGAGTGCGTTTGCTTTTTTTAGAGTGCGATTGACCAGAACAAGGCGCTCACAATTTTCCAGCGCGCATTGCCAGGCTATTGCGCGTCCGGTTCCGCCGCCGGTGCCAATGATCATGACGCGCAGATCGCGTAGATCGATCGAGAATTCAGTGCGAATCGCCCGAAGGAAGCCTTCACCGTCCGTATTTGAACCAATCAGTTTCCCATCGCGAACGCGAATTGTATTTATCGCTCCCGCGCGAGTTGCGAATTCGTCGGCTTCATCGATTTGCATGAATGCCGCGATCTTGTGCGGGACGGTCAGATTGATTCCCACGAAACCGAGCTTGCGCAAAAACAGCAGCGCCGATCTCAGCTCGTTGACGCGAATGTGAAAGCGCGCGTATTGCATGTCGATCCCGCAGGCGTGTAGGGCGGCGTTTTGCATTTGTGGTGAGAGAGAATGCGCGACCGGATCGCCAAAAACCCCGAGCCGAATAGGCGGCTTGATGTCGCGGCTGATGGCACCCCAATTTTCAAGATCTGCCAGCGTGTAGCGATCAGTACTTTGCTTTTGTTCCATCGCTTGAGCATCGGGGGGTTTTGTACTTGAGGCAAAGTGGTTGGGGAACGCAAGACTCTGGGGAGCATAGGCTGCCAGCCTGTTCTTTTCGGCAGCTTGCCGAAAAGCTCTTTCGGGGGGTAGCACTTCGCGTGCAAAGATGTCGTCGGCAAGCTGCCGACGACTGCAGGCTAGCAGCCTGCGCTCCCCAGAAGAAGAGTCGCACGCGGGCAAGTTGTCGATCCCCGCGTTCGCCGATAGCTTTGTTTCGTAGAATGACGACCTCGGCTGAGAGACCTTCAGATTTTATTCGCGACATTGTCGCGGAGGATGTTCGGACGGGAAAATACAAACAAATTCGGACGCGCTTTCCTCCCGAGCCGAATGGTTATCTGCACATCGGCCACGCGAAATCTATCTGTCTGAATTTCGGGATCGCACGGGAGTTCGCCGGCATCTGCAATATTCGGATGGACGACACGAACCCAGCGAAGGAGGAAGCGGAATATGTCAGGTCAATCATGACTGACGTGCATTGGTTGATCGATGGCTGGGCAGATAATCATCTTGGCGGCGCGCCGTTCTTCGCGTCGGATTATTTCCCGAAGTTTTACGAATACGCAGTGGATCTGGTGCGCGCAGGCAAAGCGTACGTGTGCGACATGACACCAGAGGAGACGGATGCGTATCGCCGGCTCGGAAAAGCGAGTGGCTTTCGCGACCGCTCAATTGAAGAAAATCTCGATCTGTTTGCCCAAATGAAATCGGGCGAGTTTCCCGACGGTGCACGAACGTTGCGTGCAAAGATCGACGTGAACGCTGCGAACGTGTGGCTGCGCGATCCTGTTCTCTATCGGATCCGGCACGCATCGCATCATCGGACCGGCGACAAATGGTGCATTTATCCGATGTACGACTGGGCCCACACGCTCAGCGATTATATCGAAGGCATTACGCACTCGATTTGCACGCTGGAATTCGAAGTGCACAGGCCTCTTTACAATTGGATTCTCGACGCGCTCGAACTGCCGGAACCGCGCCCGCATCAATACGAATTTGCCCGGCTCAATCTCACCTACGCGGTGGTGAGCAAACGCAAGCTCGTCCAACTCGTGAACGAAAAACTCGTGAACGACTGGGACGACCCGCGCATGCTTACCATCACCGGTCTGCGCCGGCGCGGCGTGACCGCAAGCGCTCTGCGCACGTTCGCTTACAACATCGGCATCACGAAATATCCGAGCCTGACCGATATGGCCTTGCTCGAACACACGTTGCGTGACGAATTTAATCGGATCGCCACGCGTCGACTGGTCGTGCTGCGGCCGATCAAGGTTGTCCTGACAAATTATCCGGAAGGAAAAATCGAAGAACTCGATGCGATCAACAATCCCGAGGATCCAAACGCTGGAACCCGCAAAATCCCATTCGGCCGCAAGCTTTACATCGACAGCGACGATTTCATGGAAACGCCGCCACCAAAATATTTTCGGTTGCGTCCGGGTGGCGAGGTGCGGCTTAAGTACGGTTACATCATCAAGTGCGATGAGGTGTTGAAAGATGCCGCCGGAAACGTGATCGAGCTCCGGTGCACAGTGGATCTCGAGAGCAAATCAGGCGGGCCAACTGCTGGCCGCAAAATCAAAGGAACCATTCACTGGGTGAGCGCCGCGCACGCAATCGATGCGGAAGGTCGGCTATATGATCGTCTGTTCACCGTTCCCGAGCCTGACGCCGCTGGCGATTTCAAATCATTCATTAATCCCAATTCGCTGGAAGTGGTGAATGCGAAATGTGAGCCCGCACTTGGGGACGCGAATCCCGAAAAGCGCTATCAATTTGAGCGGCTCGGCTATTTCGCGCTTGATCCCGATTCTACGCCCGAAAGACAAATCTGGAATCGCACGGTTACGCTAAGGGAACCTGGGCAAAAGTAGCGAATAAGTAGCGTCCACCACTTTTAACTTCTGCTGGCCAGCGCGACCGCAACCGGGGCAGAATCGCAGCGCGAATCGATGCCTGCGGTCTTCATCAGCTATTCGAGGAAGGACTTTTACTTCGCGGAGTCGCTCGCCTTCCATCTCGACCGGGAGGGGATCGCGACCTGGTTGGACGCGAATCATCTCGCACCGGGCGGCGATTGGGCAGCGGAAATTGATCACGCGCTAGATGAGGCGAAAACGGTCATCCTCGTGCTCACGCCCGATAGCGTGCGCTCCGAATACGTTCGCCGCGAATGGCAGCGCGCATTGGCGCAGGGCGATCGGCTGATTCTTGCGCTCTTCCGTTCCTGCAAGCCGCCGCCGGAACTGCAGCACGCGCGAAGGGTGGACTTCTGCGGTGCCTTTCGGCCGGCCTTGTGGCGATTGACGCAACTTCTTGCGACGCCGCGCGACGCAGCGGCGCATCAAACGACTAGGCTCCGCTTCCCCGTTCCCCCGTGGGTTGGCATTATGACGGTCATGCTCGCCTCAGTCTTCTTCGTGCCAATGATGATTTTCGGCGACTGGCATGGCTTGGCTTTCACAAACGAACCGATTGCCTTTCGCATTTTCTACTGGCTCGCCTTGCCGTTTTTCTTGGGGTTCATTTTCTGGCATTCCTGCATCGCCCTTCTCCGGCGACGCATGGGTATGACGCGGCTGGCACTTTCGCTGACTCTCTTCACTGGCGTCTTCGGCTTTTACCTGCTCGGTCGCACGGGATGGATCCCGGCCGTGACGGCGCGGACCACTGCGGTGCAATACAGCATCATTCCGACTTCCGTCCTCACCTGCATCATTGGGATTGGATGCGTCGGACTTGCGATCGTCATCCTGCTGCGTCCGGAGGATTTGTTGCGTTGGTGTCCCACGGGAAAAGCATGGGACTCGCATCGTCGCGGGCGCGTGATAAGAATTCCAGATCTGCCGACCCGGTTCGCTGAGCTGCGACGCTTCCAGCTCCTGCATGATGTAGAAGATGCGCCTGCCGCGGCGCGACTGCGCGCTGAGTTGATCCGCGCCGGTAGTGTAGAGGCCTCGACTGACGCCATGAGCGTGGTTCTGCTCACGAATCGTACAACCACTGCGTGGCTCAGCCAGCATGCGGAGCTTCTGCAGAAAGGTGTCGTCACGGTGATCGGCAGCGCGATCGGTTTGCCGCCGTCGCTCCATTGGCTCTGGCGGCGGCAGTGGATCGACCTGCGGCGCTGGGACGCTACGCGCCGACGAAAGAATCCCGTGCCCGCCGTGCCCGAGGGAATGACCCGCCTGCGCATTCCCGCTGTCGTGCGCCTGAATGAGCATCTGCTCTGCGCGACGGCCGGCTTGTTAGCTGTGCTCGCGAACGTCGTTTTCTCGCCTAAATCGTCGAAGAGCGATACACTGGCGCCGCGCGACTGGTTCGGCATGCTGATCGCCGTCGTCTGCATATTCTGGATCGTTGCCGCGTGGCAGCTGATTCATCGCCGGACCACGCAACTGCGCTACACGCGAAGACTCAGAATTTTGTCCTGGCTGACACTTATCCTCTCCGTGGGCGGCCTTTGTTTTTTTGTGTCGTTAGGCGGAAACGCATTGCGCACCGCTCCCGGAGCCACCTTCGTGCTCGCCCTGCCATTTCTCCTTCGCTGGCAAACGTCGCGCCTCGCTTTTTGGTTCCCGGCACCGCCTGTTCCTGGCACGAAATCCGCACCACGTCTGAACGCCCCGCGAAAATGGGATGCGCTGCTCTGGGCCTTTCTTTACATGGCACTCTGGATGTTGCTCCTCGAAGTGCAGACGTGAAGAATCTTCTTTCGCAGTCAACATTCGGGCTGGTCCCTTGGATACGCTCGGAATGACGGCGAACTAGAAAATAGAAAGCGCGCGATCGATGCGTGCCAACACTTTTTCTTTTCCGAGGACCTCCAATAAATGATACAGGCTCGGTCCCACGTTGCTGCCGGTGACAGCGAGACGAGTGGGATGAACGATCGCACCCACTTTGAAGCCGAGCTTTGACGCGGTGCTTTTTAGTAAATCTTCGATTTCGGCGGCGTCGAATCTCTCCAGCGTGCTTAAGGCCTCGCGAACCGCTTTGAGTCGTGGCCTGTTCTCAGCGGTGAAATGTTTTGCTACGCCTTGGGGATTGTAATCGAAGTCATCCGTAAAATAGAACCCACAATAGGCTGAGAGTTCCTCAAAGGTGTTAATCTTTCCTTTGCACGTTTGCAACGCCGCGCGCACGTATTCCTTCGGGAATTTGTCTAGCTTTACACCACTCGACTCCAACTTTGCTGCGGCAATGTCATAAAACTCGGAGTCGCTGAGCCCGCGCGCGTATTCGCCATTCAACCAGTGTAATTTGTCCGGATCGAATGTGGCAGAGCTGCGCCCGATGTTCGCGAGATCAAAGATTCGGATCGTCTCGTCGATGTCGATTTTCTCCCGGTTGTCCTTTGGCGACCAGCCGAGCAGGCAGAGATAATTGCGGACGGCCGCTGGGAGATAACCACGCTGGATGTAATACTCCACGCGCGCGCCTTCGTCGCGTTTGCTCATTTTTGTCCCATCGCGATTAAGGATGAGCGGGATGTGCGCGTAGTTCGGCGGCGTCGCGCCCAGCGCGCGGAAAATCTCGATGTGCTTCGGCGTGTTCGAGAGATGATCTTCGCCGCGGATCACGTGCGAGATCTTCATTTCGAGATCGTCGATCACGTTTACGAAATGGAAAATCCATGAGCCATCGGGACGGCGAATGGTCATGTCCGGATGCGTGGCCGGATTGCTGAGGTCGAAATCGATTCTCCCGCAAACGATATCATCGACGATGACGTGCTCGCGAGGCGAACGAAACCGCATCGCGCCCTGGTCTTCAAAGATGTGACCGGCGTCCTGCAGTTTTTTCAGGTAACGCTCGTAGAGTTCAGTGCGTTCACTCTGCAAGTACGGTCCGAAATCGCCGCCGACGTGCGGGCCTTCGTCCCAGTTCAGGCCCAGCCATTCCAAGCCTTCGTAGATCGCGGCCATCGCTTCCTCGGTGTTTCGCTTGATATCCGTGTCTTCGATGCGTAACACGAATTTGCCGCCGTGATGCCGCGCAAACAGCCAGTTGAACAGCGCAGTGCGCGCCCCGCCGATGTGCAGATAGCCGGTAGGCGAGGGCGCAAAACGAACGCGAATTTCAGACATTGGAGTGATGGAGTAATGGAGTAATGCATTTATCTAGCGAGTCCGCTAGCGATTGCTCCAGCACTCCATTACTCCAAAAAAATCTTCCCGGCGCGGCGGCGTGCATGGCAATCTCGCGGTAGATTCACCTTCGCGATCGGGGTTTCGCGATCAGCGAGTGAGCGGACGCGTTCGATAACGTCAAAGCCAACTTCGGAAATGTTTTGCGTGCGCAACCATTTCATGACCGCACGGCGCTGAAGTGCAACTGGCAGCGCGCGAAGTCCTGGCACTGAAAGATGCGCATTGGTGAAATCCGGCGATTCGTTATCGATCCATTTCTCTTCTTCGGCGGCAATCATCGCTGTCCGCCAAATATTGTGACGGATGTTTCGGCCAAGGATTTTTTCCAGATACGGAATGATACGGTTGCGAATCCGATTGCGCGTCGCCGCGAGAGTTTTGTTCGTGGCATCTTCGCGAAATCTCAGATGACGTTCACGAACGTACTTGTCGATGTCGGTGCGCCAGACTGAGAGCAACGGGCGCACGATGGTCAGGTCGACGCCATCAAAGTGTCGGCTGGTAACTTCGCGCATTCCGGCCAGACCAGTGAGACCTGCGCCTCGGATCAGGTTTAACAGGAAGGTCTCAACTAAATCGTCAGCGTGATGCGCAAGAAACATCGTGTGGCAACGATGGCGCTTCGCGGCTTTGGCGAAGAACGAATAGCGCGCCTCACGCGCAGCGGTTTCGATCGACATCTTTTTTTTCTTTGCGAGCGCACCGATGTTTGCCGCGCCTCGTTCAAAACCGGTCTGATATGTCTCAGCGAGTTTTTGCACAAAACGCGCGTCGGCATCACTCGATCGTCCGCGCAGCTGATGATTCAAATGGCAGACGATGAGTTTCTTGTAACCGACACTGATCAGCCAGTGCAGCAGCGTGACGGAATCGCGTCCGCCGGAGATGCCGATCAGATAGCGCGCATCGGGTGGAAACCTTGGTAACAATTCGGTTTTTATTTGAATCCAATTCACAGCGGCACTGCATCCAACGTTCAAACCAATTATGAACAATCAACAAACGATAGACAAAGCGGGAACTCCGCGGCGTCTTAAAATTATGAAGAACGAAGCTCAATCGATCTACGGGCTCCTGGTCCGCTCGGAAGAAAAAGGCCGGAGCATGATGGAAACAGCGATTTATGCGTTGTGCATTCTGAGCGCAGTCGTCGCGATCTGGCAATTCGTCCGGCAACCAGCCCCGCTTTCTTTTGAGAGCCTCGGGTCGCCAGCCCAGCCTGTGCCGGTCATGTCGCAACACGCCGTGGAAGCAGCGTTGAATACCAAGTCCTGAAGGGGCGTGTGCATGGCATGCTGGGGGAGCACAGGCTGCCAGCCTGTCCTTTTCGGCAGCTTGCCGAAAAGGTCTTCGAACGCTCAAGCCCGGGGGGTATTTCAGCGCTTGGGTGTCGTCGGCAGGCTGCCGACGACTGCAGGCTGGCAGCCTGCGCTCCCCAGAGGAGTGCTCCCCGAAACCAAGGATTTGGCAGGTCCCGATGAACTTGCTTTATGTGAAGATCTCATTTCATACGTCGTAGGATTTGACAATGAATGAACGTTCATTCATCTTCCCAACCTATGTCGCAACCCCAGATAGAATCTTCCAATCCCGATCGACGTTCACAAATCCTTGACGCCGCTTTGGTCTGCTTCGCCAAGCGCGGATTTCACCAGGCGAGCATGCACGATATCAGTGCCGAGGCTGGGATCAGCGTCGGTCTGATCTATCGCTATTTCGAAAACAAAGAAGCGGTCATTTCCGCGATGGCGGACCGGCATAAGCAAGAGATTAGCGAAATGCTAGAACGCGCGCGCCAGGCGCCAAGTCTTCTTGAGTCATTGGAGATCTTGTTTACCGCGCATTGCTGCGAAAATGAGCCGCGAGTGATCTCCGCGTTCGTGGTCGATCTGTACGCCGAAGCATCGCGTAATCCGCCGGTGGCGGATCTGGTGCGTGATGTTTTGCAAACAGCTATGGACGGTGTCACCGAACTCATAGCGCGCGCGCCCGAAGCTCAAAATGCCACGAACGGTCTTTCTCCAACGGACCTGGCAGAATTAATTTTCGCTGTCGCGCGGGGAATGTTGATGTTTGATGTGTTGCGCCCACACGAGATGACCGCAGCGGAACGGCGGGAGCGACAACTGGATGTGACGCGGAGGCTCTGGCGCCTGTTGTTCAAACGGGAGGCAGAAGTCGCTTATGCATGACATTGCGAAACCGGTCAAAACCCAGATGAAATCGAAGCTCAGAACGATGGGCGTAGCGGTTGGTAGCTTGATCGCTCTTATCGTTATCATTGTCGGTATTAAAGGTCTGCAAATCGGCAAGATGATGTCCACGCCGATGGTGATGCCGCCGACAACCGTATCGAGCGCAACGGTAAAAGAAGAAGATTGGGCGCCGACATTGTCGGCTGTCGGTTCGATTTCAGCGGTGCAAGGTGCGGTCGTTTCGAGCGAGCTTGGTGGCGTTGTCAGCAAAATTGCGTTTGAGAACGGCGGTACTGCGAAGAAAGGCGATTTGTTGCTTCAACTCGACGCGTCGGCCGAAGAGGCGCTTTTGCGATCGGCAGAAGCCGAAGCCGAGCTGGGACGGCAGGACTTGGAGCGAACTCGCGGCCTTGCATCGCAGAAGGTGGTTTCAAAGGCTGAGCTTGACGCTGCGGAGTCGAAATTCAATAGGCTGAACGCTGTTGCCGATCAAATGCGCTCTAATATTCGGAAGAAGACGATTATCGCCCCGTTTGATGGCCAGCTCGGGATTCGCCAGGTAAATGTTGGGCAAATGATCAACTCGGGCCAACAAGTGGTGCAGCTCACTTCACTCGACTCGCTATTCGCCGATTTCGCCTTGCCCCAACAATATCTTGGTCAGCTAACGCCGGGCTTGCAGGTGCACGTGACCACGGACGCTCTTCCCGGCCATGTATTTCCCGGAAAGGTGACCGCAATTAATTCGATGGTCGATTCGAGCACGCGCAACATCACGCTGCAGGCGACGCTGGAGAATCCCGATCACGTGCTACGACCGGGAATGTTCGCGAAAGCGGAAGTCACATTGCCCGAAAAGCACAAGGCGCTTGTCGTTCCGGGATCCGCAATTTCGTACGCACCGTTCGGCGACTCGGTTTTTGTGATTGAGAAAAAGAAAGACGAAAAGACCGGCAAAGAATCGCAAGCAATTCGACAGCAATTTGTGCGTGTTGGTGAAGCGCGCGGCGATCTCGTCGCGATTACGCAAGGATTGAAGGCGGGCGAGACTATTGTGAGCACGGGAGTCTTCAAACTGCGAAATGGAATGCCGGTGACGGTGAACAACGATCTGGCGCCGAACCCGCAGGTAAATCCGAACCCAGTGGATTCATGATCCAAATCCGAAATTCGAATATCGAATCCCGAAACAATTTTCCAAACACGGATCAAATGCCAAAACCGACTGCGACGCGATGAAAGATATGCGTTTTGCCGATTCGTTCTTCGAGCTTCGAATTTGTTTCGGATTTCGGGTTTCGGATTTGGAATTTTAAAAAAATGAAATCCTTCACTGACCTTTTCATCAAGCGCCCGGTGCTGGCGTTGGTGGTCAGCTTTGTGATCCTCATCGCTGGTTTGCAGGCGATGAGGACAATCAACGTGCGTCAATATCCGCGCAGCGATATCGCTGCGATCACGGTCAGCACTGTTTACGTCGGCGCAGATGCGGAGCTCGTCAGAGGATTTATCACGACGCCGCTCGAGCGCGCGATCGCGGCCGCCGATGGAATCGATTACATCCAGTCCCAAAGCAAACAGGGACAATCACTGATCACTGCGCGGTTGAAGTTGAATTACGACGCGAACAAGGCGCTCTCGGATATCAGCTCGAAGGTGGACGCGATCCGGCGTGATTTGCCGCCGGAAGCGGAGATTCCGGTCATCAGCATTGAGGCTGCCGATTCTCAATTCGCTTCGGCATATCTCAGTTTCACTTCCGACATTCTTAAGCCCAACGAAGTAACCGATTATCTCGTGCGACTGGTCCAGCCGCGTCTCACCGCAGTCGGTGGTGTGCAGAAAGCCGACATTCTCGGCGGCCGCACGTTTGCGATGCGCATCTGGATGAAACCGGATCGCATGGCGGCTTTAAATATTAGCCCGGCGCAGGTGCGCAGCATGCTGGCGCGAAATAATTTTCTCTCGGCCGTCGGTAACACCAAGGGTTCGCTGCTTCAGGTCAATCTGACCGCCAACACTGATCTGCACACTGTCGACGATTTCAAAAAACTCGTCATTCGCCAGGAGAAGGGAAACCTCGTCAGGCTGAGCGACATCGCGGACGTGGAGTTAGGCGCGGAAGATTACAACACCGAAGTGCGGTTCTCCGGGCAGAAGGCGGTGTTCATGGGCATCTGGGTTCTGCCAAATGCGAACTCAGTTGACGTAATCAAGCGTGTCCGCGTGGAGATGGAGCAAATCCAAAAGGAACTGCCGGCGGGCATGAAAGGTGAAATCGCTTATGACGCCACGGCTTACATCAATGACGCCATCCACGAAGTCGTAAAAACTTTGATCGACACATTGCTCATCGTGATGGTCGTGATCTTTTTGTTCCTTGGCTCGTTCCGCTCGGTGGTGGTTCCGGTCGTCGCGATTCCGATTTCGCTGATTGGCGCGTTGTTTCTCATGCAGCTGTTCGGGTTCAGCCTCAACTTGCTGACGCTGCTGGCGATCGTGCTTTCCGTCGGATTGGTCGTCGATGATGCAATCGTCGTTGTCGAAAACGTCGAGCGACATATGCGCGATGGCATGTCGCGTATGAACGCCGCGCTTGTAGGCGCGCGCGAACTGATCGGGCCGATCATCGCAATGACCATCACGCTGGCCGCCGTTTACACACCAATCGCGCTCCAGGGCGGTTTAACCGGCGCGCTCTTCCGCGAATTTGCTCTGACGCTGGCGGGTGCAGTGTTCATATCCGGTGTAGTCGCGCTCACGCTTTCGCCGATGATGTCTGCACACCTTCTACGCCCGAGCCACGACGAGAAAGGACTCAGTGGCCTCGTTAATCGAACGTTCGACCGTTTCCGGGATTGGTACGGAAGTCATCTCGATCGTACACTGAATGCGCGCCCGGCGGTCTACATTTTCTGGGCTGGCATTTCGCTGCTCGCGCTGTTGATGTTCGCGATGATTCCTAAAATGGCAACCAAGGAATTGGCGCCGAAAGAAGATCAAGGCGTGATTTTTGGAATTATTACCGCGCCGGCGAACGCGACTATCGACGATACGATCCGCTATGCCGATGCAGCTGGAAAAGTTTTCCAAGACATTCCGGACACGCGGTTCACATTTCAACTTACGTTCCCGGACAACGGCTTTGGCGGAATGGTTTTGAAGCCGTGGGGCGTTCGCAAAACGCCGACAAAGGCGTACCTGCCACAAATTCAAGCCCAGCTGGGTGCGATTCCCGGAATCCAAATGTTCCCGATCATGCCTTCGGCCCTCCCCGGCGCGGATAATTTTCCGGTCAGCTTCGTAATCACCTCGACCGCCGACCAGGAACGCATTCTGGAATTCGCGAGACAGATTTTCGGGAAAGCGATGAAGGCGCACATTTTTCAGTTCGGCGACATCGATACCAAGATCGACCAACCCCAATCGGCGATCAATTTCGATCACGACAAAGTGGCGGCGATGGGCCTCGACATGCAGCAAGTGGGCGCCGATCTCTCGGCCAGCATTGGAGGGAATTACGTCAATCGATTCAACATCGAAGGGCGCAGTTACAAAGTGATTCCGCAAATAAAGCGCGTCGATCGATTGAATCCGGAGCAGTTGGAAAATATCTACGTCAGCGGACCAAACAATCAGCTCATCCCATTGAGCACCGTCGCTTCCATTAAGCACAAAACGGTCGCGCGTTCGCTCAATCGGATGCAACAACTCAATGCTGTCACGATCAGCGGCGTGCCAGCCGTTTCGCTCGATGCTGCCCTGAAATTTCTGGAGAACGAAGCGCGCAACACTCTTCCGAAAGGTTACGTGCTCGATTATACCGGCGAGTCGCGTCAGTTGCGCACCGAAGGAAGCAAGTTTCTCGGAGTGTTTGTGCTTTCGCTCGTGCTGATCTTTCTCGTCCTCGCGGCGCAGTTCAACAGCTTTCGCGATCCGTTCATTATTCTGTTGGGATCGGTCCCGCTCGCCATGTTCGGCGCGGGGCTCTTCATGTTTTTGAAAATACCATTCGGCGAATTCTTCACGGATAAGTGGACGACTTCGTTCAACATCTACTCGCAAGTCGGTCTCGTTACGCTCGTTGGTCTCGTTTCGAAAAACGGAATCCTGATCGTTCAGTTTGCGAACCAACTGCAACGGGAAGGTTTGGAGAAACTAGCCGCCGTCGCGCAGGCCGCGCGGATTCGTTTGCGTCCGATCATGATGACTAGCGTGGCGACTGTGGCCGGTCACTTTCCGCTCACGCTCGTAACCGGCGCCGGAGCCGCGGCACGAAATTCGATCGGTCTCGTGCTCGTCGGCGGAATGACCATCGGAACGATTTTCACTCTGTTCATTGTGCCGTCGCTTTACATGCTCATCGCAAAGGAACATCACGAAAAATCTCTGATGGAACCGGATTTGGAGGGCGTTACCGAAGATGTCGATCTTACGCCGGAGTACGCGCCAGCGCTAACGCCAGACGGCAACGGCAACGGCTGGAAGAAAGCGTGACCACGCTCGCCGTGGGACGAGTCCGCACTACCGGCGGACTGGAAACGGAAGCGAGCGCGAGCGCAACGGTTGAAATTATTAGTAAATTTGGTTGCGCAACTGCGCTCTGATTGAGCGTGGCGCTTTAATACAAGTCGCCCCGCGTGTACTAAACACGCGGGGCACTCATTTAGCCTTTAGGCGGCTCGTTGTTGGCGAGCGGGTTGTGGTACCGCGCCGAACTCAAGAACATCCTCGGAGATCTTAGTGATCGCCCAGGGTTCCGGAGTGGTCTGCAGGAGCACATTGGCTTCCATGACCTTGCGACCGACTGGACGCAATGATTTAATGGAGAAGCCTTCCGCTGCCGTCACAATGAAGCCTTGGCCACCTTGCTGGCAAAAGAATGTGCCGCTCTCTCCGCGCAACGCTTCTGCCAAGTCAGGATGTTGAACTGTTGCATTTATCGGTAGTTTCGTTTGCATTTGTTAAGCGTCCCGACTGGCTCGATGATCGCAAGGTAACTTAGGTTGCCTTTTTAATTTTCTGGTCATTGAACATTTTCGCAATGTCGCGTTGTCTAACGTTGAGACAACGAAGCGGCGATTGCGCAACAGCGGGGAAGAGACGTGCAGCGATCGAAGGGAAACCTCAGAGCGGCGGATAACTTAGAACCGGTGATCGATCCGGCATTGGAAAGGCCTTTGCTCAATCTGCACCGCGCGATGAACGTCAATTCGTTTTGGAAGGCCGTGCAACAGGTGCTCTCTGCCGCAATGCCAAATCGCGTGATCGGCCTCACTCTGCAGCACACTCCAATCTTGCCGCTGATCGCGAGATGGACACAACCGATGCCCCAGGGCTTTTTCGCTGCGGAACCTCTCCAGAGTTACGTCGTCAGACGACCGCGCCAAAAGTTCGTGCGGATTCGCGACCTCTTTTCCAATCGACACAGCTTCATAAAATCGGCCTTTTACCGCCGTTACATGGCGCCTCAAAAATGTGTGCATGGCATCTGCCTCTTTTTTTGGAAACGCCACAGGCTTGTTTGTATGATCGCAATTATGCGCACAGCGCCGCAGGGCGCTGTGTCACCGGCGGAGATGAAGTTGCTTCGGCAGCTTTACCCCCAGTTTCTGGCCGTCCTTCGCAGGCTTGAGTCGCTCGAACGCCAGCGCTCAGTGCTAATCGGTCTGGAAGAGTTCGTGGGCCGATTGCCTTTGCCGACGATTATTTTGCGCTGGGATCTAAAGCTGATTTATCAAAACAGGGCCGCGCGCGACTTCTGCAACGTTTGGGAAAAAGGGCCGGAGGAAGCGCGAATGACAAAAGCCCGGTCGCCGATTCCGTCCGGGATATTGGATCGATGCCGTGTGCTCAAACAGCAATGGACGCGCACGCGACGCACCAACGCACTTCAAGCGGGCTGCGAAGAAGAACAGGTGCATCATCCGCGAAGGCCGCACTTGCGAGCGACGATTCACTTGAAGCAGCTCAAGTTGGCTGGTGTAGCGCGGCCGCATTTTCTTATCGAGTGCGAAGATTTGCGCCGTCACGCTGCTTCGGGCGCCGCGCCAGGGAATTCCCGTTTGCCGCATTTAGCCCAACTTACGAGCCGCGAACAGGAAGTTGCCGGGCTTGTCTGCGACGGTCGGAGCAACCAGGAGATCGCCGAAAACGCCCGGTTGAGTGTGCCAATGGTGAAAAAGCACCTTCACGCGGTCTTCCGCAAACTCGAAGTTCCCAGCCGCAGCCGGCTTATGACGCTGATGCGCTAAATCGCCCACCGCGC
>QHNR01000173.1 GCA_003218475.1 Verrucomicrobiota bacterium
GCCGCGCTCGGCTGGGTAGCCGCCGTGGAGGCGACGACGCTCCTCGGCGGAGTGATCGGCTATTTTTTTCTGGCGAACATTTCGACGTTTTGGCTCGGCTTGATCATGGCGGAGGTTGGTGGTGGATTTATCTATCTGGCCGCGCACGCCGTTCTCGGAGAAATGTTGAAGCACGGAAAACAACTTGTGCTGGCCAGCTTTTCGGTAGGCTTCACTCTCATTGCCATTCTGAATATTGGCTTGAGAGCGATTGGGTAGGGCACACGTCTGTTTCTGGGGAGCACAGGCTGCCCAGCCTGTATGTCTCGGCAGCTTGCCGAGACGGGGAAAGGCATGACCACGAAATTGGGTGTGCAAGAATGTTGCCGACAGGGTTGCCGGCAACTACAGGCTGGCAGCCTGTGCTCCCCAGACAACACTGGACCCGTGCGCTAGATTCACGCGTGCATTTTTTTCGATACCGCGACGGCAAGCTTTACTGTGAAGACGTCGATCTCACGCGCATCGCCGAGAAATTGGGCACTCCCACGTATGTTTACAGCGCGGGAACAATCCTCGACCACTATACGCGGCTGGACGCCGCGCTCGCGTCGCTGGATCACCTGATTTGTTACGCGGTCAAAGCGAACTCCAATCGCGCGATTCTGAAGTTGCTCGCAGACGCGGGCGCTGGGTTCGATATCGTTTCAGGCGGCGAGCTTTTTCGTGTGCTCGCGGCTGGTCCCACAGGTGCGGGAGCAAAATGCACTTTCGCCGGCGTAGGCAAATCACGTGAGGAAATCGAATACGCGCTCGAACAAGGAGTTTACAGCTTCAACATCGAGAGCGAAGCGGAATTGGAATACATCGATCGCATCGCCGGTGCGAAAGACAAGCGGGCACCGATCGCATTGCGCGTCAATCCTGATGTCGATCCGCACACGCACGAATACATCTCCACGGGTTCGCGCGAGAATAAGTTCGGTGTTGGGCTGGACCGCGTCACCGATGTTTACGAATGGGCTGCGAAAATGCGCAGCATCGACATTGTTGGCGTGCAAATGCACATCGGGTCCCAGATCACTGAGGCCCCGCCGTTCGCAACTGCGATCAAAAAAGTGCTGCCAATCGTGGGCGAGCTGAGATCAAAATACGGCATCAAGTTCTTTAGCATTGGCGGCGGCATGGGAATCATTTACCGCCGTGCGCTGGAGAGCGGATCAGGCAAATGGTGGCATGACCACGGCGGCGAATCGTCTGCGTTCAGTATCGGCGATTACGCCGACGCGATTGTTCCATCCTTGCGCGATCTCGGCATTCGGGTCCTGGTCGAGCCTGGTCGCTTTCTTGTCGGCAATTCCGGCGTGTTGCTAACACGGGTGCGTTACATCAAGAAATCGGGTGCCAAGAAGTTCGCCATTGTCGATGCGGGAATGAACGACCTCATTCGGCCGGCGCTCTACCGGAGTTACCACGAAATCGTTCCTTGTAGGGCGTCTGTATCAGACGCCTTCGAGAGGATCGACATTGTCGGGCCGGTATGCGAGTCGGGTGATTTCTTTGCGCTGGATCGGGAAATGCCGGAGCTGCATGAGGGAGATCTGCTCGCGATTATGAGCGCGGGCGCGTACGGGTTTGTGATGGCTTCGAACTACAATTCGCGGCCGCTGCCGACCGAGGCGCTGGTTCGCGGCGACAAGTTCGCGCTGATTCACAAGCGGCAAACATGGGAAGATCTCGTGCGCCGCGAGGTCGATGCAGACTGGTAGGGATCGCTTAGTGCGGGAGGCCGTCCGCGAACTAACCGAGCCACCGGCGTGCTCGGCGATCGCGCCTACACACTTGCGCAATTTCGCGAGCCGCATAAATAGTCCATTCTCCAGCCATGATGAAACGTCTTTTGCTCATTGCTTTTTTGTGCATCCTCGCAGTCGGCGTGCAAGCAGCGCCCCCGGCATCGGGTGAATACATTATTCTAGTGGGAGGGCCTTCGATGTATCAGTGGGAAAAATACAAGGCTTTCCCGCACGATCACTGGTGGGCGAACTTTGTGCGCGCCGCGCGGCTGCGCACCGATCAGTTGCGTGGGGCGCTTGGCCCGGACGCGAAGATTACGTGGCTTGTGTACAGGCAAGGTTACGAGGATCGCGCAAAACAGGAACACCAGGATCTGATCAGTCTTATCGGTTCGGTGCGTGACAAATTAAATCTCAACCTGGTTTGGTTTGGCCCAGGCTCTGAAGTAATCGATTATCTGAACAAGGGTCAGCCACGTGACCAGGTAAAGGTCACCGGATTTGAATATTTTGGCCATTCAAACCGCGCGTGTTTCATGTTTGACTACAGCAACAACATCGATAGCGCTTGTAAATCCTGGTTGCACGAAAACGACGCGACAAAAATCAACCGCCGTATTTTCGCACGCAACGCTTACGTCAAGAGCTGGGGCTGCCACACCGGCGAGGAGATGTCGAAGAAATGGTACGCAGCGACGGGCACACACATGATTGGGGCGCTTGGTAAAACCCAGTTCATGATGGAAGAACTGCCGATCCTCATTTCCGAAGGCGGCAGGTGGGTTAACTAATTTCCGATTTCCGATTTCCGATTTCGGATTTAACATCGCGACCACGCGATGATTTTCGGAGAACTCGAACACCTTTATCATCAGCCATTCTTCGATCTGATTTCGCAGAGCCGCGCCGTTCATCTGCAGCATTGGCGCGGGGAAGAAATTCAGCGCTGCAGCTTGCTCAGCATCAAGACCGGTGGGTGCAGCGAAGATTGCGCTTACTGCGCGCAATCCGCTCATTATTCCACCGGCCTCGAGCGCGAAGAGCTCTTGTCCATGGAAACTGTTTTAGCCGCCGCCAGTCGCGCACGTTCGCATGGCGCGACGCGCTTTTGCATGGGCGCAGCGTGGCGCGGCGTGCGCGACGGTTCGGAAAAATTTGACCGCGTGCTTGAGATCGTTCGTGAAGTGAGCCAGCTCGGTATGGAAGTTTGCGTCACGCTCGGTGAAATCGGACCCCTGGAAGCGCGCAAACTCAAAGCCGCAGGAGTGACCGCTTACAATCACAACATCAACACCTCGCCGGAATTTTATCGCGAGATTGTCAGCACACACACGTTTCAGAATCGCCTCGATACGATTGCCGCCGTGCAGCAGAGCGGAATGTCGGTTTGTTGCGGCGGCATCATCGGCATGGGCGAATCGGAGGCCGACCGACTGCGAATGCTGGAGGTGCTCAGCAACTTTGATCCGGCTCCGGACAGTGTGCCGATCAATTGTTTGATGCCGATGCCGGGCACGCCGCTGGCCGAGCAGCCGCCAGTTGATATTTTTGAGCTTGTCCGGCTCGTCGCCGTCACGCGTATCGCACTGCCAAAGGCGCGCGTCCGTCTCGCTGCAGGGCGCACCCGCATTTCGCGCGAAGGGCAGGCGCTCTGCTTCTTTGCCGGTGCCAATTCAATTTTTTATGGTGACAAACTTCTGACTGCAAAGAATCCCGCGGCTGACGTGGATATTGTCCTCTTGCACGAACTGGGGCTGCAGGTCCAAGGAGTGACGGCTTCCTAGCCGTCAGGGAATCCGACCGTCGTTCCTTGTCCGCAAAAATTTGAGATCGACACCGCCCGTGCATTTTGGGATGAAGGCTTCGGGCCTGCGGGGATTTAACAAGACCTCAACAGAGAGAGATTATGAACTGGAAAAAGTTCTTCTTCGCATTTATCGCGGCCTTCGGTTTCATGTTCCTGTTCGGCTTCCTTTGGTACGGGAAGCTGATGCATGGGGCGCATCAGGAAGTGCCAATACTTTGGCGAACCGAAGCCGATTTTGGCAATCACTTCTCATCGCTCGTTTTTGGGCACGTTGTGATGGCGTTCTTTCTCACGTTACTTTATGCACGATTTGTCCCCGCAGGTGGCGCAGGCGCCTGCGCGATGCTGGGAATCCTGGTAGCGCTGATATATGCCGGCGCTGATCTGATCACTTTCGCGGTACAGCCGCTGACGACCAAGATCCTCTGCGGCTGGATTGCCGGTCACTTGATCCAATTCACGATTGCCGGCGCAATGATCGGCGCGATCTACAAGACTGATTCGCGCATGACTACTTAGGTCTAATTACATCCAACTCATGAAGCGATTCGTTCTAGCATTCATCGCCGCATACATTTTCATCTTCTTCTGGGGCTGGCTCCTCAACGGCGTTTTTCTCAAAGATGTTTATGCGCAAACGCCAAATCTGTGGCGGCCGCAAAGTGAAATGATGAGTTTATTTCACTGGATCATTATCGGCCAGGCACTGATCGTTTTTGCGTTCGTGATGATGTACGCGAGCGGTTTCGCCGGAGGTGGCGTGATGGCGGGAATCCGGCTTGGTGTTCTTCTGGAAATCGCAGCGATCGGCATGCGTCTAGGCTTTTACGCAGTGCAACCATTTCCTGGGAAATTGATTTTTTACGGAAGCGCGAGCGGCCTGATCGAGATGATTATCGTTGGGGCAATCGTCGGCGCGATCTACAAACCTGCGCGCACCGCGTAGCGCTCTTTGCTGGGGAGCACAGGCTGCTAGCCTGTAGTTGCCGGCAGCTTGCCGGCAACACTTTCGCGAAAGCGAAACCGGCATAGCACACAGCGTCTTGGCAAGCTGCCGAGACGAACAGGCTGGCAGCCTGTGCTCCCCGAAATTTCTCTAACGCAACACCGAAGAGATTGCGATTCTTCGCCGACCATCCAACTTTTCGTTCATGACTGCACAAACTCCCGCGGCTCTCGGCTATCGCATGCCGGCGGAATGGGAACCGCACGCCGCGACGTGGCTGTCATGGCCGCGACGCGAGGGGATCAGTTTTCCCGAATCCTTCGATCGCGTTTTACCGGCGCTGCGAGCAATGGTTGAAGCGCTGGTCGAATCGGAGCAGGTCTGCATCAACGTTTTCAATGGCGCGCATAAAGCAGAAGCCCAGTCGGTTTTGCGCGGATTGCCCATGGAACGGATCACGTTCTACCGCATTCCAACAAACGAGCCATGGTGCCGCGATCATGGGCCGATTTTTCTCACGCACGATCGCGATCCGAAATCCGCCAACGGACGGATTCGCCGTGGCGAACTTGCGGTGACGGGCTGGGATTACAACGCGTGGGGAAACAAATATCCTCCATTCGATCTCGATGAAGTGGTCCCAACGCGTGTTGCTGAGATTCTCGGTGTTCCGGTCTTTTACCCGCGCATGATTTTGGAAGGCGGCTCAATCGACGTCAACGGCGCGGGCGCGCTGCTCACGACAGAATCGTGTTTGCTCAACAAAAATCGCAATCCAAATCTTTCGCGCGATGAAATCGAACGACGTCTGCGGGATTTTCTTGCTGTGCGCGATATTCTCTGGCTCGGCGACGGCATTGCCGGAGACGACACCGATGGACACATCGATGATCTGGCGCGTTTTGTTTCCCAGCGGACCGTTGTGACAGTTCTCGAAGAGGATAGCGACGACGAAAATTACGTGCCGCTCCAGGAAAACCTCGCGCGCTTGCGCGAGATGAAAATCGGAAAGAACAACCTTGAGGTCGTTACTTTGCCGATGCCGAAAAAGATGGTGCGCGAAGGTCTGCGTTTGCCGGCGAGTTACGCGAACTTTTACATCGCGAATACTTGCGTGTTCGTGCCAACGTTCGCTGATCGAAACGACCAAGCGGCATTGGCAGCCTTGCAAAAATTGCTCCCTGGTCGGCGCGTGATTGGGATCGATTGCCGCGAACTAATCTGGGGACTCGGGACGTTTCACTGTCTGACACAGCAACAGCCGGCAGTGTGATTTTTGTAGCGTTGCTCTATGAGCGACGACTAATTCGGCGGGTCACAGACCGCCGCTACAGTTCAATCCGCTTGCAGCCCCGGTTTGTAACCAGTGTTCAAAATTGCGTCGTGAAGATCCGGCGGATGCGTTTTCCGTGGATCAAATGTCACAATGACGCGCTCATGCTTGAGATCGACTTTTACGTCTTTCACCCCGGTAATTTTCTTCAGCACCGGGCGCAGCTTGCGCACGCATTCATTGCAATCTTCGCCTTGAGTGCCGATTTCGATCGTTTCCAGGATCGCGTGATCAGCGCGCTCTGTGAAAAACGGATCGGCTGGATCGGGATCGTTTGGTCGCGCAGGGTCCATCGTTTTTCTTTATCTAACGTGCGAGAACCGCGCAGCGGTCGCCTCTGCCTATCTCAGTAACACCTGGCTTCAGCCAGGTGTTTATTCGACCTTCCGTGATCAGCTTGCTGTCGTCCCGATGAGCACCGGGTTGAAAACCCGGTGTTAATGAGACTGGCTGGAAACCTCACGAGCAATCGGTTCAAGCACGCGCCAGACGTTTTCGGCAAGAATTTCTTGGCCGGCTGCATTTGGATGAATGCCGTCAGGTAAATTCAGCGACGGGTCGCCTGCCACTCCTTGCAGGAGATACGGGACAAGCGCCGCGTTGTTCCTGGACGCCAGGTCGCCGAACATTTTGCCGAATGCGGAGACGTAATCGTCCGCCGCGTAATTGGGCAATTGCATTGCTGCGATCACAACGCGCACGTTCGGATTTCGCGCTTTCACCTTATCGATGATCTGCTGAAGATTGTTTTGAATCTGATCGACCGGTAGGCCGCGGAAGGCGTCGTTGATTCCGAGTTCCAGAATGAAGATATCGATTTTGCGTTTCAAATGGGGCGGTAACCGTTCCAAGCCACCTTCGGTGGTCCCGCCGGCCGCGCTCGCATTGGTCATTTGAAAGTTCAGACCGGCGGCGTGCAACTTCTTCGCAAGCAAAGCTGGATAGGCCTCGCTCCGTTTGAGCATGAAGCCATCCGACAAACTGTCGCCGAAGGCGAGAATGGATTTTGTTTGCCCGGCATCGAGGGCTTGAGTGTACAAGATCGAACAGACCACGCTTAACAACGCGAAGTAAGTTCTCACGACGAAACGCTCAACGCTCAACTTGCAACGCTCAATAAAGAATTCCGGATTGGACGTTGAGTGTTGGGCGTTGAGCGTTGGACGTTGAAGCTTTTCCGCGTAACGGTTTAACTCTTCAACTATTCGATTTCTCTATGGCTAATTTCGCTATCAATGGTTTCGGGCGCATCGGCCGCAATGTCCTTCGTGCCATGACGCAAAAACAAGTCGAGCAAGTCCTCGCAATCAACGATCTCACCGACACGCATACGCTGGCCCACCTCCTCAAATGGGATTCAGTGCACGGCAAATTCGAAGGCGAGATCGGTTACGATGACGAAAACATTATCGTCCGCGGCCACAAAATTAAAGTGTTAAAGGAGCGCGATCCAGCGAACCTGCCGTGGAAAAAACTGAACATCGATGTTGTTCTTGAATCAACCGGGCTGTTCACCAGCCGCGATAAAGCCGAGTTGCATTTAAAGTCCGGAGCAAAACGCGTGTTGATCAGCGCGCCGGCAAAAGATCCGGACGTGACGATTTGTATCGGCGTGAATGACGACGTCTTTGACCCTGCGAAAGACAAGATTGTTTCCAACGCGAGCTGTACAACTAATTGCCTCGCGCCCATGGCGAAGGTCTTGAACGATAACTTCGGCATCACGCACGGGTTCATGAGCACCATCCACAGTTACACGAACGACCAGCGCATCCTCGATTTCCCTCACAAAGACTTGAGACGGGCGCGCGCTGCGGCGATCAATATCATTCCGTCTACAACCGGCGCGGCGAAGGCGATCGGCGAAGTAATTCCAGAATTGAAAGGCAAATTAAACGGCGGCGCCTTCCGCGTGCCGACGCCCGACGGGTCGGTCACCGATTTCTCCGCGGTGCTCGACAAGGATGCGACAGTTGACGCCATCAACGCCGCCTTTAAGGAAGCGGCATCGGCCAAAAGTTACAAGGGCGTGCTGGAATACAGTGATGAGCCTCTGGTTTCCGAGGACATCGTCGGAAATCCTCACTCCTGCGTCTTCGATAGCAAGCTGACGCTCATGCTTGGAAACCGTTTCGCGAAAATAGTCGGTTGGTATGACAACGAGTGGGGTTACAGCAACCGCTGCGTGGAATTGATGGAGATGCTCGGGCAATAGGGTGTCTTAATCGTGCTCCTGCTCATGATCATGATCGAAGCATGAAAACTTATTTCGATGACGAGAAGCTCGACGTTTATCGGGAATCTATCGTCTCTTGTAGCTGGGGCGACTTGCTCTTTGAAATTTACAGCAAAGCAGCCGCGAAGGATCAACTTGACCGTGCTTCGACGAGTCTCCCGCTAAACATTGCGGAGGGAAATGGGAAGTTCTCGGACGCTGATCGATCTAGATTTTTAGAGATTGCTCGTGGTTCGGCGCTCGAGCGTGCAGCATGTCTCGATGTGCTCGTAGCGCGAAGGTTCATCGCTGCAGAGCGAATTGTCCCCCCGCGAAAGAGCAACTCGTGCGAATCGTTAAAATGCTTATGGGAATGCTCAAGAGGTTTTCGGGACGTGCGGAGTTCTTGCGTGAGGACGAAGGAATCTATCCTGACGAGTACGATCAAGATCATGAGCAGGAGCATGATCACGATTACGAGCACGAGCAGGATTCATAATGGCCAAACTCTCGTTGCGTGATCTGGATGTGCGCGGAAGACGCGTGTTAATGCGAGTGGACTTTAATGTGCCAGTCGAAACGCGCGACGGCAAGATTCGCGTCACTGATGACACGCGAATCCGGGAGAGTTTAGCGAGCATCAACTACCTGCGCGAGCACGGCGCCAAAACAATTTTGATGTCGCATTTTGGCCGGCCCAAAGGAAAACCGGTCGAGAAGTACTCGCTGCGCCCGATCGGCGAGTATTTGCATTCACTGATTCATCACCCCGTCATCTTCAGTCACGACACGATCGGCGACGTACCAAAGAAAATCATTGACCACATGGAGAACGGCGATGTTGCCTTGCTGGAGAATGTTCGCTTCCAGCCCGGGGAGGAAGCTAACGATCCAAATTTCGCGAAGGCGCTCGCGGAACTTGGCGATCTTTATGTGAACGACGCGTTTGGCGCCGCTCACCGGGCACACGCGTCCACGGTGGGCATCACAAAATTCGTGCCGAAATCGGCGATGGGTTTCCTGATGGAGAAAGAGCTGAAACACTTGAAAGAAGGTCTTGAGAAACCCGCCAAACCATTCGTCGTCATCCTGGGAGGAGCGAAAGTATCGGACAAGATCGGCGTTCTCAAAGCGCTGATGGAGAAGGCCGACACAATCCTCATCGGTGGCGCGATGGCCAACACGTTTTTGAAAGCGCAGGGAATTCCCGTGGGGGCTAGCCGGGTCGAATCCGACAAGGTCGATCTTGCGCGTGAGCTTCTCGATCTGGCGAAGAACAAGGGTGTAAAATTCTTGCTTCCGATCGATGTCGTGGAGGCAGAGGAAATTCGTGCCGGGGCCGACTTGCGAAACACGAGCCGTCTCTCGCCACAACACGGGATCACCGATGGATGGGAGGCGGTCGACATCGGCGCGGCGACAATCGCGCTTTACCAGGAGGAAATCGCCAAGGCGGAAACAATTTTGTGGAACGGCCCAATGGGAGTCTTTGAAATTCCAGAATTTGGGGAGGGGACGATTGCAATTGCGGAAGCAATGGCGCAATCGGGAGCAACGACGATCATCGGTGGCGGCGATTCAGTGACGGCGGTCAAACAGGCCGGCCTGGCAGACAAGATGACTTTCACCTCCACCGGCGGCGGCGCATCACTGGAATTGCTCGAAGGCAAAGAGCTGCCCGGCGTTGCTGCGCTGAGCGACAAAGCTTAGACAGAATTAGCAGATCACTTTTGTAAATTCTGTTCATTCTGTCAGAAACGTTTATGCGCAAAAAAATTGTGGCTGCTAATTGGAAGATGAACATGACGCAGGCCGAATCGGCGCGATTTGTGGAATCGTTCCTTCGGGACATAGGCGAAATCAATGATGTCGACGTGGTGATCGTGCCGCCATTCACCGCGATCGCGAAAGTGACTGAAGCGCTCGGTAACGCGCAAAACATTAAGGTCGGAGCGCAAAACATGTATTGGGAGAAGAACGGGCCGTTTACTGGCGAGATCAGCGCTACGCTTTTGCGCGATTTGTTTGTGCACTACGTAGTGCTTGGGCACAGTGAACGCCGCACATTGTTCGGTGAGACGGATGAGATGGTGAATCGAAAAGTGCGCGCCGCGCACGAGGCAAAATTGCGTCCGATCGTTTGCATCGGAGAAACGCTCGAGCAGCGTGACAAAGGAAACGTTGAAAAAATATTGTCAATCCAATTGCGCGGGAGTCTCGCTGGTCTGAATCCAAAGGAACTCCAGGAAACAGTGGTCGCGTACGAGCCGGTCTGGGCGATTGGCACTGGGCGCAATGCCACAGCCGATCAGGCGCAGGAAGCGCATGCTTTTGTTCGCCACACTTTGCGCGAAATGGCCGACGACACGACAGCCGAGCGAGTGCGGATTCAGTATGGCGGCAGCGTTAAACCTGAGAACGCACGCGAACTAATGAGCCAGCCGGACATCGACGGCGCCCTCGTCGGTGGCGCCAGCCTCGACCCGCGCAGCTTCGCCCAAATCGTCAAGGCCGCTCGCGATAAATAAAACGCGGCTCGGTCCCATTTAGATGAAGCGCGCGTTCATTCACTCGATGGCTACTGACTGCGGCTGGTGGGATCCACACTGGCGAAAGTCAGGAAGTCGATCATGCGAAAACTTTCCGGCGTTCCGTCATGAGTCGGGAGTGTCGGCATCCAGCCAGGTTGTACAATGAGGTAAGAATCAGGGTCTAACTGGAGCAATCCGATAAATACTTCGGCCACGATACGCGCGCCCATGGGGCCAAGACGTAGCCCGTCTTCCCTCAACTGAGCTTCTTTTAAGATGTAATAGAAAAGCGGTGTCGATTCGACAAACGAAGGACGAATCGTCTGCAACTCAGCTAGCTCGCTGTTACTAAGCGGTGAGATGCCCATTTCATTTGCGATCCTCTGGCCGGACGGGAGCATCCATGTGACACATCTCAACAAATTGCGTTGCATCAGCGAGTCCGGCGGCATCCCATTGAATATCGTCCCCAGCGGAAGGTGGAAGAGTGGCGTCGAAACTATTGTGTCGATCCTTTTGTTCGGGCGTGCATCGGCACTGAAAGCGCCACCAAAGTCGAAGAAAGTCTGCCAGCCGATAAAGCGCCTTGGAGCTCTGGTGCCGCCACGCAAGTCCACGGGGTCGGAGCTGCCTTGCCCCGCCGGGTCGAAAATCATACCAAAGAATGGCTGTCCATTATCCCCGTGGAGGTTGGCGCGGTATGAGGGCCGAACCATGCTGTGCCCAAATCGATAGGTGATCTGGAACTCTACCGGAATAAACGCTTCGTTGTGTAGCGGGTTATAGAAATGGCGACCATTTGTTAGGACATCATCGATCACCGACTGAGGGACGACGTGTGGCAGAAACTCGTGAAGGATCATCCACTCGTAGTGCCACACCGTCAGGCGATGAGCTTGGAAGTAAGCTTGAACGTCGGTGATTGATGGATTCTGCGATCGAACGAGATCCACTGCATGGTTATGAAACAAAAGAAACGCCGCGTGCAGACCGGCGATCATCATGTTCTCGTCATTGCGTGGGTCACCGAGAATCGCCACGTGGTTAATCGGATCTCGCGGCAAATCCTCGAACTGGCCGTCGCTTTCGACCCGGAATTTGATTGGATCGGCTAGATCGTATAACTCCGGGTTGCCGCCTGGTCCTCCAGCGTAAACGGAGTCCAGATCAAAGAAGCAAGTGCGAGCGTTTTGTGAAATGATCGGTTGTGTCGGGAATCCGAGTCGGGACCTCTGGTCAAACGTCATATCATGGTCAATGAACTGGCCGAAGAACGTCACTCCAGCGGTATGGGTTGGATTGTTCCGGTTGATCAGTTGAAGGTTGGGATCCGTTATCAGCGCCACAGGGCCTGCTGCGAGATCGTCGTTCGCATCCATAATCCCGCCCGGTTGACCGAGCTCCATGAGAGCGTCGCGAACCGCATTCGTTGGCGGGGCGAACGGTGGCAAATTACGGAAGATCCGACCAAAATGTCCGGTCAGCGCTGGATCCGGAGGCGGTGCGGCGTTAGTGGCTTGCGCTCTTGACAAAAGCCCAAAGCCAGCGAGCCCGAGGGCGATGAAAAGCCCAAAGCCGGCGAGCACGACGGCGATTAGTAGATACGCCCCCAGGAGAGGCGAGCGGTGAATCGAATTTCTGGGGTCAATGTTTGAGCCGTTCATGATGTGATTTCCTCCTGTTGTTTTTGCATTGTTTGAGCAGTCGTCTTGAGGAGTCATTTCTGTGCCGTTTACTGTTTCTTTTCCTTTACAAAGGGATTCCGGTGCGCATGCTGCACGGAATTTCATTCTTTCTCGCGGTTTTGCTTTCTTTTGCAGCTTCATCGGACCGGCTGGAAGTAGTGCTTCTTGAGGTAGTGGGCGA
>QHNR01000174.1 GCA_003218475.1 Verrucomicrobiota bacterium
AGTGCTGATCAGCGCCGGTATCGTGCTCGTTTCAATGAGCTAGAGTTCCCGCCCGTAAAGAATTTTAAACGAATCCTTGATTAGCGAATGGGTTTGGCGCGGCTAGAACGCGCCAAACCCATAGTCGTTCGGACGCTCGATGTCGTCGGAGCTTTTGCTACGGCAGCCGTGTCGCCGTTCCTAGACCTAATCTCACGCTACTGCCTCCCGCAATTTGCGTGGTCCAAAGCTGCTGTGCACCCGGTCCGACGTAGATGTTAAAGCTTGGGCCGCCATGGTGATGGAACTGTGACGGCAATTTGCGGTTTCGAGTTTTAACTGCTTTTCAAGTTGGTCACTCTATTTCACGCGCGCCTGCGAGCATAACGGCAAAAGCGCAGCGATCCGCGAGAGCATCGTCTTGCCGAGGTAGCGCTTCCCGTATCAACGGGGTCAAGCGCTACGCTCGGCGACGGTTTGGCAGAGGCCTGCCAACGCTCACTGTCCTCTTACGACGATGGTGCCGCTGATGGTACCACTGGTCTCACCGGTCACAAGGTTCACGCATTGGTCCAGGGTGTAGCTGCCTCTGGCACCAGCGTACCGGCCCGTTCCCCCGATAACGGTGTGCGTTGATCCAACGTGAAGATCGCCGTTGTCGCATAAAGGAGGGTCCCCAGCATGCCCAAAAAGACACGTTAAAATGCTGTCACCGTTGGCGGCGTCTCCCACTACCAAACGACCCCCCCGGGGGCGCCGGGTAGCGTACCCAGGAAAGCAAAGTCCACTACGAGTGTGTAAGACAGTGTGAATGGACCAAGCGCCGTGTCGGTTGACGTGACGCTATCACTGGCATAAAACCCTTCCGCTGGATTGGGAAAAGGCGTGTCAATTTCGCTCCCTGCGATAGTACCATTAATGGGTATCACTCCCGCTTCCACCGCGGAGCTGGCGAGTGCCACGGTCAGGAAGATTGCTGTCATTAAGCTGATTCTTTTGATGTTATTCATAATTTTAATTTTCTTTCTTGTTTTGGCCTTCCGTGGCTTCTCGTTATTGAGTTGTCATTTCCGGCTGTTCACTGGGTACTGCGTAAAATTTTTGGATCCCTTACGCGGGAAGTTTGGGAATTTTTTGAACAACCCGCTTTCGCCGAGGCTACGGCGTGACAGGTTGAACGGCTGTCACGGATTAGGACTGTAGGGGCAGCCGTGTCGGCTGCTTTGAAATAAATGCAGGCGTCACGCCTGCCACTACAGCTGGATTATTTCGGTGCTAACGAGGCGACGATTTTAGACACGAATTTCACGAAACAGCACGAATGGCTTCGCCATGTTAAAGTCTTGAAACGTTGAAACGTTAAAGCGGGCTCCGGAGTTCCCTGCAACCAATGCCGGGGAAATCCGCCGAAAATTAGTGATAATTGGTGGAATTCGTGTCTCGTCACAATTCGTGTAATTAGTGTCGGTTCTGCTTTGGCGCGAGGGAGGCGACGAATTTTTCGAAGCGCGGATCGCTGCGTAGTGGGTCGAACACTGGACCGAGCCGGAGATCTGCCGGAGTCAATGACGTCGCGATCATTGCGATCTGCGTTATCCACCGCATTCAAATGGCACTGCTGAAATCTGATTCTCGGCGAGAAGCTGCTGTTTCATTAAAGCATTGCCCCCTTGCGTGGCGAATGGTTCACGCGGTGAAGCTATCACCACGTTCTGCTCCGGCGCCGTCATCCTCAACAGCTGTGAACAGCCCTCGCCCACCATGCTGGGTGGAAGTCCATTGGCGAGCGCCTCACGCAAAGCAGTAACGGCCTGGTTGAATGTGGGATCGGTGTCTGACAGACCGCTGCCGTTGACTGGCTGCGTGTAAATGGGACGTGGATGTTGGGCAAGCGCAGTATTCATCGCGTACGGGTTCAGCGTCGAAATGCGTATGTTCGATCCCCCGGCGCGAAGAACTGCGTCCAGATTATTCGCGTAAACGCGTAGCGCGAACTTTCCGGAGGTGTAGGTATCAAAAAAACTCTCGAAGGGAAACGTCCCTCCGGTGACGTATGACGCGATTGACACTGTAAAGATGATGCGCGCGTAGCCCTGTTGCGGCATCAGCGGCAACATGACATTGGTCACCATCACGTGCCCGGAGTAGAGGGTGCGTATGCCGAGATCGCGCTGTGCCAGGTAGAAGGAAAAATCAGTTGGCGGCAAAGGAACTATTTGGCCCAGAACAAAGCGCCCTGCGTTGTTGACCAGGATGTCAACTCGGCCGTGCTGCTGGAATAATGGGTGGGCTTGAAGCGCGGCAACAAAAGCGAAGACCGAGCCTGGATCAGTAATATCCAAACTCAACAGCGGATACGCCGGAGGATTCGGGACGCTAGACGGATCACGCGAGGTCCCGATCACGTCGACGCCCAGCGCAGTCAGCGCTTCGCCAATGGCGCGACCGTTACCACGCGATGCTCCGGTGATCACCGCCAGCTTGCCCGTCAAGCCAATCTCCGGATTAAAGTGATTCAACGGATAATATCGGGGAGCGAGCGTCAGGCCATCGCCGCGCCTATCGGCTTTGGCCTTAGCCACAAGGCTGCCCAACCATGAAGGCATTACAATGGAACCCGCTGCCAATGCAAGGGGCTTCTTAATGAACTCGCGGCGTGTTCCATCCCACGATTTTAAAGCTTCCTCCTCACGTTTATTCTGACTGTCTTGCTTCATAAGCTAAGTTTCCTTCATTGTTTTGGCCTTCTTTGGCTTCTCGTTATTGAGTTGTCATTTCCGGCCGTTCACTGAAGTACAGCGTAAAATTTCTTGATCCCTTACGCGGGAAGTTTGGAAGGCACCGCGGATCACGCTAATTTCACGGATAACACTGTGGAGGCAGCCGTGTCGGCTGCTTTGAAGTAGATGCCAGGGACGCAGGCGGCACGCCTGCCGCCACAGTCTTTGTCCTCTTTGTTGCCTTCTATTGACCGAGACACCCCTCCGAGCGCGCAATCGCCAACACACCGGGGCGCGTGCTTCCCGCAGACGGAGAAACAATCAGCCGCCACACTGGTGAAGCGTGACGGCTGATCGCGAACTGCTTCAGAGCTATTGCCGGCTATTGCTTCACCATGGTACCGCTGGTTATGATGCCGGTATCGGGGTCGGTACCAATATACTTAAGCTCGTTTCCGCCAGCACCGATCACGAAGTTGCTGCGATGGAGCCCCGCCAAAGTCATGGTGCCAGTACCGTCCGCATTCACGGTATAGGTCCCGGGGAGATTCAGATCCCAACCAGCACCGAATAAAACGCCGCCACTGAAGTTGAAGACAGCACGCGCCATGAAGCCGCCTGCGCCATCGAACGTATACAAGCCCACCTCGTACATTGCCCCAAAGCTGTTTATGGGCATCGGGTGGTGGGGTTGCGGTCCGCCTGGTGGCCCGTCGCCGACTGGGTGAAAGCCCGAGAAAGAGTCGGCGTAGCTGCCATTGAGGCTACTCAGATCATAGGCTTGGGCGCGCGGCAGGGAGACTTGCATGATTAATGCAACTATCCCCAGCGCCAGAACCGACCTGAACAGCCGGGTCTTCGACATCTTGGGAACGCTTCTTGTGAACATAATGTTTTGATTTTTCATAAACTAATTTTCTTTCTTGTTTTGGCCTTCCGTGATTCCTCGTTATTGAGTTATCATTTCTGGCCGTTCACTGGAGTACTGCGTAAAGTTTTTGGATCCCTTACGTGGGAAGTTGGCTTCGCTGCGTTAAATCGTTAACTGGTTGATCCGTTGAAGCGTTGAAGCCCAACCGCTGATTCCGCGAATGATGCAGATGCCACCGATGGGGTCAGAGGGCGAGCAAAGGAGAGCTAACGGGCTGCTTCATTAAAAAACTGATTTCGCCTGAGGTCGCCTCGGAGATATGTCAGGAATTAGATTGCACGTTTCAGCAGAATATTTCTAATGGGATTCCTCGAGCCTTTTGGCGTCGGACATGAATGCCCCAGACAACTCAGGATCCTCTCGTCGTGCGCTCACAGCGATACTCGGATCTTCTTTAATTTTCACGGGGGATGCATTTGCTCAGGAGGCGGCAGCTCCGGGCGTTGCGCAGGTCGAGCGAGTGATAGTCACCGGTTCGAACATTCCGACAGCGGAGGAGACGGGCCCGAACCCAGTTGACACGTATCGGCCGGCCGACCTCGAGAAATTGGGCATTCGCAGCTCACAAGATCTGCAAACTTTTCTTCCGCAGGAAGCAGGCGGCACCGTAAACCTGAACATCGGCAATGGTGGTGACGGTACTGTGCAGATCAATTTGCGTGGTCTGCTTCCCAAAGAAACACTGATTCTTATCGACGGAAAACGTTTCGCCTATGGTTCGTTAGGCGTCGCCGGGGTTAGCCAGGGCCAGGACATTAACCTTATTCCCTTCCCGATGATTGATCACATCGACATCTTGAAGGATGGCGCTTCAGCCGTGTACGGCTCCGACGCTGTTACGGGCGTTGTTAATTTCTTTTTGATCCACAAATTCCGCGGCCTTGAGATCGGCGGTAGTTATGGGAATACAAATTTGGGAGCGTCCAACGACATGGGCGAGTGGGAGGCATGGATCAAGGCAGGCATGGGAGACGACAAAACGGACATTGTCGTTGTTGCCGATTTTTGGGAGCGTGCCGGCAGCATTTTTAGTAGTGACCGCGACATTTCTGCCAATGCCTTCTTCATTCCGTTTGGCGGATTTGATGCGCGCAGCGGAAACTTCCCCGGACGGGTTGGAGACTTCCGCTTAATACCAAAGTTGTTTTTTAGCGCGAACTCGCCGCCACCGCACTCAGCTCCGAACGCGGCAACTTCTCCGTTTTATAAGAACCCCTTTATGGTTAATCCAAATGCGTATCCGGGCGCGCCCGGTATCATCGGGCCCAACGCAGCCCAACATGTTCCACAGTTTGGCACTAGTTATAAAGGCGGCGGCGACTATTTTTTCTATAACTTCGCAGCTCTCACGCCCGCGCTTCCTCCGGCGGATCGCCAGAGCTTTTACGGTTCGTACGTGCGCGATCTCTGTGACAAATACCTGACGGTGTTTGCGGATTTTAAACTTGTCCGCTCATATTTCGATTCATCCCTGGCAGCTGTGCCGTTTGTGCCCGATCCGTTCAAGATCCCAGGCTTTAACGTGGGCTTTAGTCCAGCTGGAATCAGCGTGCCAATCCAGAATGCGTTTAACCCGTTCACGGTCGCAAACGCGACTATTCAAAATTACTTCCCTGACGGAAGCGGTCTGCCGGTGACTACAGGCGTTCGGTTTCGAGGTATTAACGACACCGGGAAGAGAAGTGAACACTTCACGTACTGGGACACTCTCTTTGACGTTGGACTAAAGGGCGAGATGCGAGAATTCGGTGACTATTTCAAGACGTGGAACTGGGAAACCGGTTTCCGTTATTCTCGGAACGAAGGCCAGGACTTGTCGACAGGCGAGGTCAGTCAACCTGGACTGCGGCAGGCGCTCCTGGATACGGACCCAGCCACGGCGTTTAATCCGTTCCTCGGCTTCCTGGGCCGCAACAGCAGGGCGGCCAGAAGTGCAGTTTATGTTACTCTGCAAAATACCGGCGAATTCGAATTGCCGTTAGGTTATGCAACCATCAACGGTGACTTGTTTAATCTTCCGGCCGGTCCCGTCTCATTTGCCATCGGCGGTGAATATCGCGGGGAGAGAATGACGCGTAACCGTGACTCGCTTAATCAAACATTTAATTCGATTGGGTCGGTGGATGGGCAAGGATTCCGGGTGAACCGGGATGTCTGGTCAATCTATCAGGAGCTGCGGGTTCCCTTTACCAGCCCGACGTGGAACTTCCCCGGCTTTTACAGTTTCGAGGTTGACTTCGCCGAGCGAGAGGAATGGTACAGCCAGAATACTTCGACGGTTCTAACTCCATTCCAACCGGCGATTAGCTCCCAGTACAACGGACAGAGGCCGAAGATGTCTGTTCGATGGCAACCGATTGACCCTAAGTACATTGGCGCCGTGACGCTGCGCGGCAGCTACACCGAAGCGTTCCATGCGCCAACACTATTCGAGATTACGCCCGCGGGCTCGCAGAACTTCCCACTTGTGAACGATCCCTTTTCAAGATTGACACCCGAGCAGGTCGAGGAGCGCATTAGTGGAAATCCGCTGCTGCAACCCGAAGTCGCGTATGAATGGTCCTACGGGATCGTTTACAGCCCCAAATGGCTCAAAGGAATGACGCTGAGCGCAGATTGGTGGCACATCGATTTGCGATCGCTCATATCTTCCCTCGGCGCACAATTCATTATCGAGGCAGATCTTCCCGGCTTGGTATTTCGGGCGCCGCCGCCACCAAATACTCCGCCACTTCCAAATGGTCAACCGGATCGAGGCGCAGTTACGCTGGTTATCGATCCTAATGCTAATCTTTCTGGCGCGATTTTTGAAGGTCTCGATTACGAAGCCATATATATTCTGGACTCTTCGATTTTTGGGCACGGCGATTACGGCCGGCTGACATTCACGGTGAACGGCACATGGCTCTCTCGCGCCGAGCTTCAAGTTACCCCTGACACCAAACGATTTGGTATCGCAGGGGAATTCGCACCGCCGGGATTCACGCTAACGAGTTCGCTGCCATGGAATCGAGCTAATTTCAGTTTGTTCTACGACGGCGCCGCTGAGACTTGGATGCAGGGCATTGATATTGGCGCGGTTGTTCACTGGGTTGGCCAATACAATGACGACAATGTCAGCCTAACGGGATCACCAAAACTCAATATGCCGATAACAGGCGGCCCCAACACTCCGTCTATCTGGCCGTGGCGCGCGCGGAAAGTCGCCGCGTGGACTACGCTCGACTTGATTGCATCGTACACGTTCAATCTGCCCTCGCCATCGTCGCCGTCAGTACCTGGCTTTGCCAAACGTGGCAGTAAGAACGTGAAGATGAAAGACGGTAAGGAGAAAGAAGTTTTGCCGCTCTCAACTGCTGAATACGGCTGTAGCAACTGGACCTGGTGGCTTAATAACACCACGATCACGCTTGGAATGCAAAACGTGTTCGATGAAGATCCGCCGTTTGTTGCTGGCAGCTTCGAGAACGGCTACGACGAGTCGTTGACCACGATCAAGGGCCGGTTCTGGTACATCCAACTAAAGAAGAGGTTCTGAGCCGCAACTTCGAAACCGCTACTTCGGCGCGAGGGAAGCGACCCGCCTTCGCCAAGGCTACAGCGTGGTTGGTAGACAGTCACCATTTTGGGGGCGGGCGAATTGACGATCTTTTCGAAGCGCGAATCGCCGCGCAGCGAGTCCCAGAGAAATTTTACAGAAGGTAACGAAGGAAACAAAGGTTGCCGGTTCACACCGGACAACGTTCTTCGTTGTCTTCGTTTCCTTCTGTTATAAAAAGCACTTTCTCTTCGCTTCGTTCTGTTATGATTTCGGCGCGAGGGAGGCGACCCGCCTTCGCCAACCAGCCTTCTTCCCGCAGTTGCGGGACTACGACGTGTCGAAAGGCTACGGCGTGGTTGGTGGACAGCCCTATTTCGGCGCAAGCGAATTTACAATTTTTTCGAAGCACGGCTCGCCGCGCAACGGATCCCACCACGGCATCAGTTTTAATTCGCCATAGCCGAGATCCATGCCGCTATATGGACTTCGCACGGCAGTAGCAAGCTGCTCGCACGCGAGATCTTTTTCACCAACCCACGCAGCAATCATCGCCAAATACTTGATCATGACCATGCCATTGATTGGGTCCTTTTCCACGGGAAGAAGCTCAACCGCGCGCCGTCCTTCGCGCAAGGCCGCCTCCTTCCGCCCGAGAGCGGCATCGATTACACCTAGCACGCACCATGCCGGGCCGTAATCTGGTTGAGCTTGAACCGTTTTCTCCTGCTTCACGCGCGCAGCAGTAAACGCCAACTGCGCCTTGTGTTCCTCGTTTGTCATGCGCGCGATAACCCCTTCGACGAAAGGACGCCCGAAATTTACGGCGCCTGACCCTAACGGTTGTTCGCCGGCGGCGACCAAGGCGTCTTTGGCGGCAGCGACGTCGCGCTCGGCAAGTGCGCAAAGTAGCGATCGAGAGGCGATCTTCGGCATAGCAGCAGGATTTGTCGCGCGGATTTCATCGATCAGTTGATGCAGCGGTCCTGTATCAGCTTTCCAATCCACTTCCACGAATGCGCGCTCTGCCTTTGCCGCGACATTATTTGGCTCGACAGTGAGCATGCGATCTAACTTGGATTTTTGTTCAGCATAACGCCGGGCGCCCCCGTAACTAACTCCGGTCTGGTAGAGCCTGTCGAGGTCGCGCGGGTCGAGGTCAATTGCCCGTTCGAGGTTTCGCATGGCCTCTTGCCAGCGGCCCTGACGCCTTTGGATATAAGCCGTCAGCGAGAATATCCCGGGACTATTTGGCAAGTTCTGGCGTGCAATTTCCAGTTCAGCCAGAGCGCCATCGTAGTCGAGGTATCCGTTATAAAGATGCCACGCTCGTGCGAGGTGTGCTTCGCCGGCATTTGGACGGATGCGAAATGCCTCTTTTAGAGCTGCTTCCGCTGCCGCCAACCGCCCAGGAGTGTGGTCAAGCCCAAAGAAGTAAAGCTGGTCGTGAGCCCGGGCGAGGCGGCAGTAGGCCTGTAAAAATGATGGATCGCGGGTCACCGCCTGGTTCAGCAGATCGATTACCTGCGGGAAATCCGCGAACGGGCTCTCCCAAAGTTCATTGGCGCGTGAATAGAGCTCGAAAGCGACGAGATCGCCGGTGGGCTTTTGCTCAATGGCCGCTCTCTCAGCAGGCGTAATTTTGGCGTTGAGTCGTTCGGCGACTTTTCCGGCGATCTCGCTTTGGATCGCGAATAGCTCGTTCACATCGCGATCGTATTGCTCTGCCCAAAGATGCGTGTCCGTGCGCGTGTCGATTAACTGCGCGTTCAAACGAAGATGTGTCCCGATCCTACGGACGCTGCCCTCTAAGATGTGGGACACCCGCAGTTCATTGCCGATCTGGCGCACATTTCGCTTGCCGCGATATTCCATGACGCTCGTCCGGCTGATCACTTTCAGATCGGCGATCCTCGCCAGCTTCGTCAGAACGTCGTCCTGCACACCATCGACGAACGCAGCGGCGTCTTCTCTCTGCTCGCTTAGATTTTCAAACGGCAGAACGGCGATTCCACTTGCTAGCGGTTGCCGTATCAATTCACTTTTCCAGACAATCCATCCCGCAGCTGCCGCCAGTGCGATCAGCGACGCTGCTAGTAGCGCGCTTGTTGGATTGCGTCGCACCCATTTTCTACCACGGACAAAAATACCAGTGTGGCGCGCGCGGATCGGTTCGTGCTTTAGCCAACGCTCCAAATCTTCAGCCAGCGCGAGGGCGGAAGAATAACGGCGCTTTGGATCTTTCTCGAGGCACTTTAAGCAGATTGTTGAGAGGTCGCGGTCTATTTTCGGATTTAACAGCCGCGGTTGCCGCGGCTCGGTATCCTCGAGTAACTTGATCGTCTCGTAGGTTGTTCCTCCAGCAAAAGGAGGGTGACCGGTGAGCAATTGATAGAGAACGGCACCGATCCCATAAACATCCGTGACACTGCTCACAGCCGCGTTGTTTCCGACGGCTTGTTCCGGCGCCATGTAACTGGGCGTGCCCAAAACGTCTAGCGTGTGCGTGACGCTGCTTTCAGATTCGACTAATCGGGCAAGGCCAAAGTCAGTAAGATGCGGCTCGCCTTTTGTATCTAGCAGAATGTTCCCCGGCTTAATGTCGCGATGGAGAATTCCGTGCTCGTGCGCGTAATGCACAGTGCGCGCAACCTCCACGATTAATTCCACTGCGCGCCGAATCGGCATCGGCGTGTGCCTCGTGACTTCATCGAGTTGTCCGCCTTCGACGAATTTCATACTGAAGTAACACGAGCCATCGCGCTCGCCCACTTCGTAGATAGGCACGATGCACGGATGATCGAGGCTGGCCGCAGCCTCGGCTTCGCGGCGAAAGCGCTTTAAGTGTGCTTTGCTCGCCCACTGACCAAGGCTAATCACTTTTAGGGCAACTGTGCGATTGAGGCTCTTTTGCCTTGCGCGGAACACCACGCCCTGACCGCCGCGTCCGATTTCTTCCAGCAACTCATAATCGCCTAACTCTCCCAGCATGGTTGCGGCGCGCACGGCCTCGTCTACGCCCGAAGTATCCTTCGCATTGTCGCGTGAAAGCTCGTCCTTATTGCCGGAGTCATCCGCTTTCGCTGAAGCTACGGCGGACAAGTCCTCAGCTGCTACAGGTGCATTTGGCAAAATCCCGAGCGCCGTTTCCAGCACGCACGCGGTGCAAAGGCCTCTCGGCGCGTCAGAAAAGATTTTGGCGCCGCATTTGCGGCAAACTCTGATTACTCTGATCATTGCCCGAGACTCGGCGTGCGTCTCCATTTTGTACTGCGTAGAATTCTGCCAGGTCTTATGCGCGAATCACAGCAATCAGATAGCGCAACTCGTTTTCGATATCGCCAGGAGTCGCAACGGTATGAGCAATTTCCTCACGCAATAATGATTGATAGCTTTGCCGAAATCGATGAAAGGCCTGCGAAACGGCGTTTTCGGTCATCCCAAGTTGCGCCGCAATATCCGCGTGCGACGGCGCCCCCGGCTCGTCTGCCAGCAATTGATTGAACGAATCGAACAACGCCGCGTTACCTCGCTTACGGTAAGTATCCTCTAATCGGCTTAGCACGCGATCCAGCAACGTCGAAGCCCAACGGCGCTCGTAAATGCGCTCGGCGGTGAGCGGATCGGCTGGCTCCCAGCCGCTCCGTTCCTCAGTACGCAGTTCTTCCAACGGAATGAGCTGCTGGCCTTTCCCACGTTTGATCGCCATTGCGCGGCGGTGTTCGTCGGCCAGAAAGTGCTTCAGCGCCGAGAGCAAATAAGAACGCAATCGCCCTTTCTCTTTGCGCACAGCCCGCAGATCCCTGCGCTCCAACAAGAGAGCAAAAAAACCTTGCGTAAGATCCTGCGCTTCCTCCGGCCCAGCCCCCTGTCGCCGTACAAAGCTGTAAATGGGTCGCCAATAAACGCGGCAAAGCTTCTCCAGCGCTTCTTGTGCCGCCGGCGATTCGCCTTGTGCCTCCAGCACCACGCTCCAGTGCGTGGTCGTAAACGCGACCCGGCCGTCTTGCGCGCTTCCCCTGACCCCAGTCAGTGAGGTCACCTGATCATCAGCACGCACGCTGCCATCCAATTAAAAAGGCGCGTCAACATCAAGCCTGCAACTACGGGGTTCCCGTCAATGGTGGCCAGAGATTTTGCAGCGCTTTAAAATTGATCGCGCGAATCTGGTCCGACGACGGTAGCTGAATCTTCGGATGATCGAATTCCGCAGCGAAGCGTTGCTTGCGACGCGCATACCTGGGTTCTGAACGAGGTCAGTAATCACAAAGCGGCCACTCTCCCAGTTTGTGATGGCCTGTTCTGCGCAAAGACAATCCAGATCGATAGTCACATACACACTCATGCGGTCGAGGATTTGCAAAAATCGGTCGAAATGCTCGTGCCAATTTTCACGGAGGATGGCACCCTTGCGCTGTCGATCTTTCACCGGCCGATCGTCTGCCCACGGATGCACTTCAAGAATGCCCGCCCGTTCAGCGCGACGGTTACCGAAAATTTGGTGCGGCCACCAGCATTCGAAATTACCGCAACCCCAAACACTCGCGCGCCGCACGTGCGGGAGTTCCAGTGCGCGACTGACCCAGCCACCACATCCCCATTTCGGAGGACGCACATCCCAATCAGGATGATTGTCGAATGAAACGAGGACGATCGGTTCGCCAATTGGGCGTAATCGGAGCGCGGTTAAGTAGTGGAAGTCGCCCGATCCGTAGAGCAAAAATGGCGCCGCAAGGTCCACCTCGTGCTCGCGATAGAATTGTTCGATCAGCTGTGGCGGCGCCGAGAAGCGCAGATGCGGTCCCCACTCTCGCGCGTCAATCAACGGAAGACCGAGCGACTCGTTAGGCCACGCGTCATCCAGATTGAGATGAAGAGCGCGGGCAACCAAAATCAGTTGTGCGTTTGCTGACGAAACTGGTCGCTTGCTTTAGCGATCTGCAAATTTTCCTCGGCCTCTTTGTATTCGGGATTCAAGCGCAGCGCTTCACTGAACTGAACAATGGCTTGCGAGATCTGGCCCTCACTCAAGAACAGTTTGCCCAAATTATTATAAGCAACTGTTAGCTTCGGGTCCCCGCGAAGTGCCGCTAGATAATGCGCCTTGGCCTCCTCCAGATCACCTTTTGCAAATAGCGCGTCGGCAAGCTGCAATTGCGCATCAACGTGATCGGGCTTGAGTTGCACCACACGTCGCAGTTCGCTCAGGGCATCATTCTCTTTCCGTGTTGAGGCAAGGAACACGGCATAATTGTAATGCGCATCCGGTGAGTCCGGCATCAGCCGCGCAGCTGTTTCGTAGTGAGATCCTGCTTCATCGCTGCGTCCGAGTCGCTCAAGTAAAGACGCATAGCTCAAATGGAATTCGCCACTGTTGGGTTGAAGTCGCAATGCCTCTTCGATCTGCGGCACAGCAGCGTCGTACCTGGCTTGCGCCATCAAGACAGTAGCCAAGTTCACGTGGGATTTGGCATCAGATGATTTGAAGCCTAGCGCGATTTTGTATTGTTCCTCAGCCTGCGCCCATTTGCCTTCTTTTTGCAACGCCTGCCCATAATCAAAATGCTGCTTTGCGCCGATCGGTACATCCGCCACGAGCCATGCCCGCCGCTGGACCTCCGGCACATTGAGATGCGTTTGCCAAAACCAGAGTGCGCCTAACGGCAACACAAATACTGCCGCCCATTTTAGCCCATGCAGGGTCCAGCTTGGGAGAAAACCGCCCAACGATACGTCAGCCGTTCCACCTGTTAGCCCAAGCGATTGGCGTGTGGAACGCTCTCGAACTTTCCAGATAAATCCGTCGTAATAGAAATGGAGCAGCGTGGAAGCAGTGACCACGCCGGTGAGGATGCGTTTGACCGTGTCTATCCCAAGATGACCATTGATATAAGCGAGCGAGCCGTAAGCGAAGACGAGTCCGACGTAGAGTCCCATCAACGAACCGCTCCGCCGAAACACAAAGCGCATGAATCCGCCGATGTTGCTGTCTTTCTCCACGCGGTTGCGATTGTAGATCCAGACCAGCGAGAGGTATTGCACGTCGTGGAAAACTTCGAAAAGCGCAATGCCAACAAGAATGTTCGCGACGAGATTGTTGCAGTACCACCAAAAGGCGATGCTGGTGACCAGTAGAGCCAGTTTCACGGGATTGGGCCGTTTGCCTACGATCCACATGCGGCCGAAATGGATGAGAAAGACCACCGAAACTGCAATGGCCGCCCACAGAATAAGTTGCTGGCCGTGGTGCACCACCGTTGGCGGAATAAATGGCCCGCCACACACGTAGTAGGTATCGAGTGTATCGCTTAGGCGGTACGACGAGAGTGCCACGGCAGTCGCGAACCAGATCACGCACATCGCGAAATCAAGCCGGCGTGTGAGCACGTCGAAGGTTCCGGTCTTCGCGTCATAGATGCGGCAAAACCCATAGGTTTGCATTAGTCCATGCCAAACGCCCCAAAAGAAAACGACCAGCAAGATTCCTTTGAGGTCCCACCAGAAGAAGGCCGTGCACACTGCAAGAAGAAACAGCGGCGCGAGAATAAAACGCCATTTAAAGCGCTCGAACAAAGCGCGATCGCCATACGCGCGGATCATTCCAGGCAAGTGATGCCCCATTGCGCCGAACGCAGCGACAAAGAGATAAATGTCCTGCGGACTCCAGCGCGACTGGGCCAGCGCAAAGACTGGCACCAGCAACAGCGGCGTGCCGACGTAGAGAATCAAGTCCCGCCACGAATCGAGTATCCATAACTTCGGCCTGGACGCGCTCGCGGGCGCAGCCGGGACGGTTTGCAGACGTGAAAACCCAGGGATCTGCTGCATGAATTCGGGAGCTAAGTCTTCCGTAAAACAGTGGGAAAATCAATCCGCTTTATGCAGAAGATACTGAGGGACCGGCGTGTTCGGTGCGCGCAGTTTCAGAGTCACGCGCGAAAGGTTAAGGGGCTATCGTGGACAAAACCCAGGCGGCAGAACTAAAACAACACGAGCAAGAGCGTGATTTCTTTTGCGTCGTCAGTGACGCATTTCGTGTGTTCGCACACCGTTGCGCCTCGATGCTCGGTAGCGCCTGGGCGTTTACTGGAGCCGTGCTTGTCATTCTTGTCTGGCTCATAACTGGCCCCACTTTTCATTTTTCCGATACGTGGCAACTGATCATCAACACCGCCACGACGGTCATTACGTTTCTGATGGTCTTTTTGATTCAGAACACGCAGAACCGTGACGCCAAAGCGATGCATCTCAAACTTGATGAGATGATCCGCGCACTGAAGGGCGCACGAAATCAGCTTGTCGATCTTGAAGATCTCTCCGATGAGGACTTGAAGAAACTTGAAGAACAATTTCGGCGACTACGACAAAAAGCGGAGAACGACGGAAGTCCTTCGCGCCACGCTGCGCCTGTCGAAAGCGCTCACAACAAGCGTTAAGAAGCCTTCGCCTACAGCTTTTTTGCCTGGCCCGTTCGTAGGAAAACTTTGCCGCTGGGACACAGGCGGAAAACTTCGCAGTTCGAGCAATCCGGTTTGCGCGCGTAACAGCGGCGGCGGCCATGCCAGATGAGCCAGTGACTCCAGTCTGTCCAATGCTCGCGCGGCACGACCTTCATCAAATCGCGCTCGATTTTTTCTGGATCCTTGTGCTTGGTGAGGCCAAGCCGCTGCGATAGGCGCATCACGTGCGTGTCGACCACGATGCCTTCGTTTTTATGAAACGCATTGCCTAGCACCACATTCGCCGTCTTGCGGCCAACGCCCGGCAAGGCGCATAACTCGTCCATCGTGTCAGGGACTTTACTGCCATGTTTCTCGACGATTGCGCGCATCGCACCGCGGATGCTTTTGGTCTTGTTGCGATAAAAACCCGTGGATTTGATCGCGTTTTCCAACTCGGCCTGCGGCGCGTTGGCATAGTCCCCTGCGGTCCGATATTTCTTGAACAACGCAGGCGTGACCATGTTGACCCGCTTATCAGTGGATTGGGCGGAGAGAATTGTGGCCACCAGCAGTTCCAGCGGGTTGCGAAAATCCAGCTCGCAATGCGCGCTTGGGTATACTTTCGGCCAGATCTTGATCAGCTGTCTCACCCGCTCGCGCGCAGTCATGCGCGCATTATTCTCCTTGATGTCGATCTTGCAAGACGGGGTATGTGTTTAGCGCCAAAGGCGCAGCGCATTCACCGCCAGCCTGTGGCAGCGCCCCAGGGTTCACGGCACGCCAGAAAAAGCGCTAGCGCTGAAAGCGCGATTCACAGGTGACGTGATTCGTTCCATCATTGGCAGGGCTTTGATTTCCGCAAGCGGTATGTTCGGGATTGAGAACCATCATTGAACTGAATCGCGCTTTCAGCGCTCACGTTTCCAATTTCGATAGTCCTCGGGCGTCGCCCCAGGCTCGTAGCGAAACCGCGCCTTTGGCGCTAACCAAGTACTCGCGAGGGCCGTACCACGAGGGCCGACATTTTATCCTGCCCAGTCTTCGGTTGACCTGCTATCGCTTGCCTGCAGCGAATCATGCACGAGCCAGCTACGGAAACAATCGATCGCCGGCCGATCGCTACTCGAAATCGCAAGTGGGCGCAGGCGGCGACTGCGTGGCTTGCTGCACGAAATGTTTCACCGAATGCAATTTCAATCGCCGGGATGTGCGCTTGTATTGTGGCAGGCATAGCCCTCGGCATGACTTCGATTTCTGACTATCGAGTCTTGTGGCTTGTTGCCGCGCTTGGCGCGCAACTACGCCTGACCGCGAACATGCTCGATGGGATGGTTGCACTCGCGTCCCGTCGTGCTTCAAAGGAGGGAGAACTTTACAACGAAATTCCCGATCGTGTTTCCGACGCGGCAGTGTTCATCGGCGCAGGTTTTGCCTGGGGCGGAAACGTTACGCTCGGATACATTGCAACCATTCTGGCGATCTTCACAGCCTATGTTCGCGCTGCTGGAAAAATCGCAGGGGCGCCGAACGAGTTTTGCGGGCCGATGGCAAAGCAACATCGAATGCTGGTTATCACGGTGATTTGCCTGTACGCCGCCGCGGTCCCACGAGCATGGCAGATTTTGCATTTCGATAAGCTCGAAGTTGGGGTGATGAGCCTTAGCCTTGGAGTGATAATCGTCGGCTGCTGTATCACAATTGTTCGAAGGCTGAATCGAATCGCGCATGCCTTGAGATGAACAACGTGACATGGCAACGGCTGTTTGGATTTCGTCACGCTTTTGATCACCAGGTGACCGTTGTCCTGACGTTTGCAGTGCTCACTCTGCTTTTGTTAGCACCGCTTCTGATTTTCATCACGACCCGAGCGGCTAAGAGCGCTGCCGACAAGAGAAAGGAACTTTGGGATCGCTATCGCTCCTGGATTTGGTTGGTGTTGGTGATTCTCATTCCCATTCTCGCGGGCGCTTTCTGGACGATTGTCGCAGTGGCCACGCTCAGCTTTCTCTGCTATCGCGAATACGCGCGAATCACCGGTTTGTTTCGAGAACGAACGATCAGTCTCATCGTCGTTATAGGTATTCTCTTCCTTACTTTTGCCGAACTGGACAATTGGTATCGACTCTTTGTTGCGTTATTCCCATTGACAGTCGCGTTGATTGCCATTGGCGGGTTGATCGCTGACCAACCGAAAGGATACATCCAACGCGTTGGTCTGGGTGTGCTCGGCTTCGCTCTCTTCGGAAGCGCGCTCGGTAATCTTGGCAACCTGGCGAACGATTGGAATTATCGGCCGATCCTTTTGCTGATCATTTTCGCAGTGGAGCTCAATGACATCTTTGCTTACATCTGTGGCCATTTGTTTGGTCACCGAAAATTTGTTCCCAATACCAGCCCGAACAAAACAGTGGGAGGCGCGCTCGGCGCAATCGTGCTGACTACGCCGCTCTTTGCGCTTGGCGCGCATTTTGTGTGGGCCGGCACGGCACTCGATACGCCGGTTCGCCTGGTCGGGCTTGGCATCATTGTCAGCATAGTAGGACAATTCGGCGATCTGATGC
>QHNR01000175.1 GCA_003218475.1 Verrucomicrobiota bacterium
GGCATTGCCTTGTGTGACGAACTTGTCGCCTGGGTTCCACGCCGGGGTGGCATTCGCGGACTGTGTTGGAGCGATAGCGATGTATTTTTCTATGGCGAGATTGTTAACGTTATCCGGGATCTGCGCCACCGTCGTGACATTCCCCATGCAGTCGATCGAGTTGAAATTTTGGGTGTTAAATTCGGTCCCGAACATCTCAAACTGCGTACCGAACAGGCCTACGGGCTGCTTGAAAGTGGTAAAGAAAATTGGCGTAGCGGCGTAAAACACTCCTGTGAGCGCTAACAGCCCTACAATTGTCAGATAGATTTTTGTTCTTAGGGTGATTTTGGTTCTTTTTTTCATTCTTGACTTTCTCTGTTTTAACTACAAGAACCTGCACGTCTCCTGTCATTCCCCTTTTTGTCAATACGTAAAATTGCGTACGGAAAAGCCTCGCCCGCTTGCGAGCGAACTCACCACTCCTTGAAATCGCCCGCGTGCTCATGCGTATCGATCACGTTGCCCGCTGCGTTGTAAAGACGGATCGACGCGTCCCTGCACGCGTCATTTAAATTCGGTCGTAGCTGATTCAGGAATGATTATGGATTCATTTCCAAAGCGGACGCCAACGATGCCTGAAGCGCGACTGACAACAAGGAGTTTCGTACCCGTCGGAATCACAATCTTCGTTGTGCCATCTGAAACCTCGATGTCGTGCTTGACCGTGACGTACTGAGGTGGAGGATTCTGGTTCGGTTGCGGGCGCTCGGTTTCATTCGCAGTCTGTTTTTGTTGGCCGCTGGATTGCCACGGGTTAGGTGGAATCGGCTTTCCCTTCTCGCTCGCTTCCTTGATTTCGCGTAACCGGGAGCGCACTTTCTCGCCTTTCGGATCAAATTGAGGGTCTCTGCGTATTTGTTCCTTCCATTCCGCATTCGCGTGCTGAAGCTCGCGTGCCAGGATGATTTTGCGCTGCCCCTCACGTTGTATCGCAGAAGCGACCGCGACGCGCGCATTGTGAGCCGAAACAACAAACCAAATGATGAGTGCAGCTACGAGAATCGCAGACAGCGTACTCAAAAATATCTTCATTGAATCGTCGATGACATCATGGCCGGATCCATTTGCCATCAGGAAATCAAAAAACGATTCCAGCGCGATCCTGTGAAGCGGTCCGGGCATTCTGGCCGCGTGGTCTGCACTTCCCTTGTGAAAGTGGTCTGACTATTGCAAACCTGCCTCGCTAGGATTCGAACCTAGACAGAGAGATCCAGAGTCTCTAGTGCTACCGTTACACCACGAGGCAACGAGCGGGAAAAATTAAGAGCGATCTACCGTGCTGCAAGTCGAGCGCAAGTCGCGTTCGTGCTGATTTAGGAGACCGCGATCTTGGCGTCGAGCAGGGTCTCGGCGCCTTCTCGAGCGGCTTCGACTTCTAACGGCTTCCCGCTCTTTGCCACCAACGCGCGCGCGTGTTCCACCATTTTATCGATCATCTGGTCGTCATGATTCGGATCGTGATGGAAAAGCAGGAGCTTGCCCACGTTTGCATCAAGCGCCAGCGAAACGACGCTGTCCACTGAGCTGTGGCCCCAGCCAACGTGCTTCGCGTATTCCTCCTCGGTATATTGCGTATCCATGATTGCGAGGTCGCAACCCTGGAGAAATTCCACCATCTTTTTGCCCTCGGCAGTAGCAAAATCCCGCGCTTCGTCCTCGCTGATTCCATCGCGCGAGGCCAATAGCAGCTTGAGCTTATCGTATGGTTCATTGTCAGGAAAGTAGGCGATTGATCCCGAGCTGGTGGTAAGGCGGTACCCAACGCAAATCCCCGGATGATTAGCGAACTTCGACCGCACCTCGACGTTTCCGACTTGAAACTCCATCTCCTTCAGTTCCTCAATCGCCAGGTGGCTTGGGAGTTGGCGTAAGCTGACGGGGAAAAACGGCGTCTCCATTTGGCTGGCTAGAATTTTTGCTAAACCAGCGCGAGCTCCTTCATAACCCAAAACGCGGATGAGATTTTTCTGATTGTACGCGGGAGAAAAGAAAGGCAGTCCCTGGATATGGTCCCAGTGAGTGTGTGAGATCAAAAGAGTCAACTTCATCGAGCGAGGTCCGAATTCTTTGTCCAAAGCGAGACCGAGCAGGCGAATCCCGGTGCCGGCATCGAGGATGATGATCTCGCCGTCGGCGCGCACTTCCACACAACTGGTGTTTCCGCCATAACGGACTGTGCTCTTTCCAGGGACCGGAATTGAACCGCGAACGCCCCACGGCCTTATTCGCGCAGGGACCGACTCGCGGTCCGGTACAGATTTTGGTTCGGGACGGCGCGGGATTTCCGGCAGGAGCCGGTCGATCGTGCTGGAGAGCAGTTCCCACGTAACCGGTTTGAGCAGATATTCATCTGCGCCGGCTTCAAGGGCGCTGGTTCGATCGACTCCATAATCGCGGCCTGACACCACGATGATCTTGGTTGGTTGCAGTTGCTCGCGAATGGAGCGGCATACCTCAAAGCCGTTCGATTTTGGCATTAACAAATCGCACAGGATCAG
>QHNR01000033.1 GCA_003218475.1 Verrucomicrobiota bacterium
GGATTATTCCGAAGATCGAGAATGAGCGCCTGCATGCCTTGCTTCTGCAAATCGTCCAGCGCCTTTGATAGTTCGTCGGCTGTCGGTTCGTTAAACTGAATCAGCCGGACATAACCGATCTTGAATGCTCCCGTCAGCTCTGAGTCGAGCAAACTTGCTCCTTTCACACTTTGGATTTTGATCTCCGCCCGTTGCAACGCGTATTCCTTGATCTCCTTGGTTGCAGGTCGCAGCAGCGTCAGAGTCACTTTCGCGCCCGCGGGTCCGCGCAAAACATTAATCGCATCCTGGAGATCCATTTTTTCCGTGGAAATGCCGTTGATTCGCAAGATCTGATCGCCGGAGAGAATACCTGCCTTGGCGGCAGGTGTGTCCTCCATCGCTGTAATCACCGTAGGCAGGCCGTTTTTCATCGAAACCTCAATCCCGAGGCCATTGAAGCGGCTGCGCGTATCGTCCTGCATGTCTCGAAAGTCATTCGGGTCCATGAACTGGCTATGTGGATCCAGCGAAGAAAGCATCCCCTTCATTGCGGCGGTGACGAGATCGTGATAGCTCGTCTTGTTGTCATCCACATAATCCTGCCGAATCAATTCGAGAGCCTTTGCGAAAATGGAAATCTGCGCGTAGCCGTTATCCTCTTGACTCTTTCCCGGCTGCGCTTCTTGCGCGAATGCGCCCGGGAAAGCGGCGAGCGCAAGAAAAGCCAGTAATGGGATAATCACCAGGCGCCTCATATTTCAACTAACAATGCGAAAGAACCCAATCATCGCTCATGAGGAGTTTTTAGCAACGGCCAACCTAAAGCACTGTCTTAATTGAGACTCATAAGGATGACCAACCCTTTCCCTGATCTCATTAACACCCGGCTTCAGCCGGGTGCCGAAGCTCAGTCAAACGCGAGCCGTTTTAACGGCTTTCTCGCCGCATCCAAACCGTTGAAACGGTTTGGGGCTTGTTCGTACCGTAACACCGGGCTGAAGCCCGGCGTTAATGAGAGTGCGCCAGGCAAACTGCTCTTGTTGATTTTCCTGCTCACGCTGTGTTTTTCCAGGGCGGCCCTGGCTGCTCAGGAAGAGGATGCCGAGTATGAAGCGGTCGCCGAGGAGTACATCAAAACCTATCTCGCGGCTCATCCGCTAGAGGGAACTGCTCTCGGTATTCACGAATACGACGGCAAAATCAGCGATTACAGCCGGCTCGCGCTCGACGCCGAACTTTCCCGGCTGCGACGCTTCGATGATCGGTTGGCCAAGTTCGATCCCTCGAAGTTAAGTCCACGCCAATCCATCGACCTGCGAATTCTTCAGGCCGCGGTGAAGAAGGATCTTTTTGAGATGCAGGACATGTCCGTTTTCGAGCGCAACCCCATGGTCTATGCGCGCGCAGCCGATGTGAATGTGTATATCAAAAGAAATTTTGCGCCGCTCGAGGATCGTGTTCGCAGTCTGGTCGCGATTGAATCGCAAATCCCAAACATCCTGATCGCAGCGAGAACAAACCTCAATGAGAAGCTTCCCAAACCGTTTGTAGAGCTTGCCATCCAGATCGCCAAAGGTTCCGCCGATTTTTTGAAGAAAGACCTCATTGCTGCGGTGAGCGCGCTGAAGGACGAACAGCTTCGATTGGCGTTTCAAGAAGCCAATCGCAAGGCGGCCAATGCACTCAACGATTACGCAGCGTGGCTGGAGCGGGAGAAACTGCCGAAAGCCTCGCTCGATTTTGCGTTGGGCGAAGAAAAATTCGGCCGCTTCCTGGCCCAAACCGAACTGGTCGATCTTCCGCCGCAAAAAGTCCTCGAGATCGGAATGGCGCAATTAAAAGCCGAACAGGACGCGTTTGCCGAGGCGGCGAAGAAAATCGACCCGAACAAGTCGCCAATCGAAGTGTTCAAGCAAATCCAGAGCGAACATCCGGCGCCGGACAAACTCATTTCCGATGTCGCCAAAGACCTAGACAAAATTCGCAAGTACGTCTTGAACCGTCATTTGGTCAGCATCCCCTCGGAGGTTCGCGCAAAGGTCAAAGAGACGCCGCAATATCTGCGTGCCACGTCCTTTGCATCGATGGATACGCCGGGTCCATTCGAGAAGCGGGCTACCGAGGCCTATTACTACGTCACGCCGACGGAGCACGAGTGGCCGGAGAAACAAAAACAAGAATGGCTCACCGCCTTCAACTATTACACCTCCGACGTCGTTTCGATTCATGAAGCTTATCCCGGTCATTATGTGCAGTTCCTGCACCTAAATGCATCGCCCGCCAGCAAGGTCGAGAAAATCTTTGGCAGCTACGCGTTCATCGAAGGGTGGGCTCACTACTGCGAGAAAATGATGCTCGACGAAGGATTCGGCAGCCCCACCAACTCGCCTCCAAGCGAAGAAGACGTGAAACGCGCGGCCAAATATCGCATGGCTCAAGCCGATGAAGCGCTGCTTCGTTTATGCCGATTATGTGTGTCCATCAAATTGCACACGCAAAACATGTCGCTCGACGAGGCCACCAAGTTTTTCCATGACAATTGTTATTACGAGGAAAAGCCGGCACGCCAGGAAGCCATGCGCGGCACTTTCGACCCCGGCTACTTGAATTACACGCTCGGGAAATTGGAGATCCTGAAATTGCGCGATGATTACAAGGCGCAACAAGGCGACGAGTTCTCATTGCAAAAATTTCACAACGAGGTGCTGAACCACGGCATGCCGCCCATTCGTCTCCTGCGAGAAATCATGTTGAAGGACCAGAGCAAATGGGACGCGGTGCTGTAAATTTGGACTGCGCGGACATGTCTGCGCTTTTGAAAGCGGCGACATGTCGCCGCACTCCAAAAACGTTCGAAATAGCTTGTAGCTGATTTCGAGAGTCGCATTACCCCATCGCCGCGAACTACGGTTCCCGTTATTCGTAGCCGCCTTTGTCGTCCTCGTTCGGCAACAGATCTCTCAGCAATGGCTGCGGATTCGATGGCAACTCCTCCACATCGCGCAGCTTTTTTGTGATCGCGCGGGAGCGAACATCAACGTCCTCTATCTTCCGGGAAGCTTGGTCGATTTTCTCCTTCACCGCTGACAACGCCTCGCCGAATTTTCCAAACTCAGTCTTCACAGCTGCCAGCAAGTTCCAGACTTCGCTGGATCGCTTTTGAATCGCAAGCGTGCGAAAACCCATCTGCAAACTGTTAAGCAATGCGGCGAGCGTGGTCGGTCCGACAAAGGTGACGCGGCAATCGCGCTGGACGTTTTGCACCAAGCCGATGCGACGAACCGCTTCCGCGTAAAGTCCTTCGCTGGGCAGAAACATCAGCGCAAAATCGGCGGTCTTTGGCGGGTTAATGTATTTCTCGCAAATATCTTTCGCGCACCGCTTCAACTGCGTTTCCAAAGTTTTTATCGCGGCGGCGACTGCAGCGGGGTCGCCTTTTTCCTGCGCCGCAGCGAGCCGCTCGTAGTGTTCCATTGGAAATTTGGCGTCAATCGGCAACCACACCGGCGCGCCGTTCTCGTCGCCGGGCAACTTGATCGCAAACTCGACGCGCTCATCGCTGTCATCGCGCATCCTGATGTTTTTAGCGAACTGCTCCGGCGTCAGCATCTCCTCCAAAAGAACTCCGAGCTGCCATTCGCTCCACCCACCGCGGGTCTTCACATTCGTAAGTACGCGTTGCAACCCGCCAACGTCACTCGCCAGTTGCTGCATCGCGCCGAGCCCTTGATGCACCTGCTCCAATCGCTCGCTCACCAGCTTGAACGATTCGCCCAAGCGCTTCTCCAACGTGCCTTGCAATTTTTCATCCACGGTGGCGCGCATCTTGTCGATTTGCTTCGCGTTGTCCTCCTGCAATTGCGTCAGACGAAGATTGACAATCGACCGCACGTTTTCGAGCGATTTGGTCAACTCTTCACGCTGGTTCTTCGCCGCCGCGCCTGCTTCCTCACGGTTGCGGGAGAATTCGTCGCGCAACCCGCGATCGATGATTTCCAATCGTTTCACCAACTCCCCTTCCACGCCTCCGCTGCTCCCACGGCGTACCACCAGAATTATGACAGCAACGACAAATCCGCCACCGATCAACCCGATCACGAGATAAAGCAGCGGACTCATACTGCGTCATTAAGCAATGCCGCGCCGAATTCAAGCACTGTAGCGGCGCTGTGCGAGCGCCGAATCACGCCGCCATGCGCCTGAGGTTAAGCGCAAAGAGACTGGAAACTTCGATTATGTTCTGGAGGAAATTTATATGTCGAAACGATCATTGTTTGCTCTGCTGATTCCAGTTTTTGCCTGCGCCATTGTGACCGCGCAGGAATCGCCGTTAATTCATCAACCAACACTAACTCCGCAAGATAGCGGCACTACCAACGGTCTGATCTCGGTTTGGCCGGTGAACCCGCAGGTGGTTTGGGCGTGCGGCCGCAACGGCACGTTCACCGTCACCACCGACGGCGGACAGACTTGGAACGCTAGTGTAGTGCCGGGCGCCGAAACGCTGCAGTTCCGCGATGTGCAGGCGTTCAGCGCCAGTGTTGCCTATCTGATGTCTGTTGGAGCGAATCCAACAGATTTCCGCATCTATAAGACGACGGACGGCGGGGCCACATGGACGATGCAGTTTGAGAACCAGAATCCGAATGCGTTCTACGACGGCTTCGCGTTCTGGACGCCGCACCGCGGCATCGCACATAGCGACTCAGTGAATGGAGTTTTCCCGGACCTGCGCACGACTGACGGAATGACGTGGCAGGACATCAGTAACAATATGCCGCCGGCGCTGCCCGGTGAAGGCTCCTTCGCGTCAAGCGGCACTTGCGTCACAACACAAGGTGGCAGGAACGCGTGGATAGCGACAGGCGTCGCGGCGATTGCCAGGGTACTGGCTACCACAGATCAGGGGAACACGTGGAATGCTTATGACACGCCGTTGTTCAGTGGGACCCTCGCGGGTGCCTTCACAGTCGCTTTCCGCGATCCGTTTCATGGCATCGTAGGTGGCGGTGATTTGGACCCGATGGATCCCAATAACGCGCGAACTGCAACTTCGAGTGATGGCGGTCAAACGTGGACTGTTACAACGGCTCCTCCGGTCACAGGAGCTATTTTTGGACTTAGTTATGTGGGTCGCACCGGTCGCGGCGCGGGAGACAATCTCGGTCGCGCCGTGGTGATCACCGCCAATGACGGAGGCGCGGCCTGGACTCCAGATGAGGGAAACACCTGGTTCACGTTGCCCGGTGTAAGTGGTTACTGGGCGGTAGCTTTTGCAACTCCGAAAGCCGGATGGCTGGTCGGGACGGATGGTCGTATTTTGAAGATCAGCTTCTAGCGATCGCTCAAAACCTCAGCTTCAGCCGCTTTACACGGCGCGGCCGAGCGCAGGGTACCAAATTCATCGGTCGATTCGGAAGATGAATAGGTGCGGGTCGACTCGGTGGGTGGCCACAACGCTTCTCTTCCGGAATGCGCCTACTTTTCAAATAGCAGTTCGCCAGCGCGGCTGGTCGCTTTGACAACCGCCTTGATCAGCGTAACGCGGAGTTTCCCTTCTTCGAGTTCGAGGATGCCGTCGATGGTGCAGCCGGCCGGCGTCGTAACGGCGTCCTTCAGCAGCGCGGGGTGATCGCCGGTTTCCAACACAACACTCGCCGAACCCTTCATAGTTTGCGCCGCGAGAAGCGTGGCTACGTCACGCGGCAAACCAACTTTGACGCCAGCTTCGGCAAGCGATTCGAGAATGATGTACGCGAAGGCCGGCCCGCTCGCGGAAAGACCGGTCACCGCGTCCATGTGCTTTTCATCGAGCACAATGGTGCGGCCCACCGCGTCGAACATGGTGCGGCAATTTCGAGATGATCCGGTCCCGCATGTGCACCTGCGCAAATGGCCGTCATGCCGCAGCCAACCGCGGCGGGTGTATTCGGCATCGCTCGGACCACTGCCACTTCGTCGCGCTTGCCACCAGTGGCCGCAGCGAGTTGCTGCTCGACGAAACCTGTCGGCACCGAAGCCGCAACGGAAACGAGCAGCGTCTGCGGGCCAATTTCGGTAGCGATCTCCTGCAACACTTCGACCACCGTTTGGGGTTTTACCGTCAGCAGAATGATGTCGGCGCCTTTAACCGCTTCCCGATTGTCCGTGGTCACGGCGATGCCCAACTCTTTTGCAAGCGCGGCTGCTCTCTCCGCATGCTCTACCGTGGCGGTGACCCCACCGGACATAAAGAGTCTCTGCTTCAAATACGTCCGCACCAGAATGCCACCCAACTTACCTGCGCCGAGCACTACCAGTTTCTTCTCAGAAAGTTTCGGGGACATCGTTGAAAGCGTTTTTCCCAAACAACAGAGATTGACTCGTTCGTCTCCCGACTCTCTCGCTGCTGCCCTCGCAGCGCAACCGTCTATGTCGCTCGCCCCACTCGCTCCATTCCTCGACTTCGCTCGGAATGACAAGTGGCTGGCTCCAAGGTAGGGCATGCGTCCCGCTTGCCGTTGAGGGACTCGCAAGCTCGCCACGGGACGAGTCCGTGTCGCCGCAGCGAGCGGACCTGGAGGCTCGCGCTACTCTAAAACCTCAGCTTCAGACCTCCGTACGCGGCGCGGCCTAGCGCGGGGAAACCGAAAACTTCCGAGTAGTGTTCGTTCGTTAAATTGTCGATTCGGCCGAAGACCGACAGGTGCGGGTTTACTTCGTATTCGGCTGCGATGTTTGCGAACGAGTAATCTTCGATATCAAAATTTGGTCCGCCGAAATTCAATTCTTCGCGCGCGTTTACGAACTTTGCTTCAATCGTTGTGCGCAGCCTTTTCCACCAAAGATAGGAAGCTGAAACATAGATCTCATTCCGTGGCCTGCGCGGGAGACGCGCGCCTTGCAATTGCGAAATGTCTTTGGAGGAAGTCTTTTCCGCATCCAAATACGTGTAGCTCGCGGTGAGCAAAAAATCGGTAATCGGTTGTACGCGTAATTCGGTTTCGAGCCCCTGTGTTTCGGCGGCGCCAAGGTTGAGCGTTTGGAAGAGTCCGTTAAATCCGATCACGTTCGACAGGTCGTTGTGAAAATAAGTCAGGCCGACCGTGACGCGATTTTCGCAAAGCCGCTGCTCGATCCCGATGTCCCAACCAAGATCGTGTTCGGGTTTCAATCCGAAATTGTTCCCGAAAATCTTATCCTGGCTACTCGGCGGACTGAATCCCGTCGCCACACTCGAATGCAGCGTCGTGTTTGTCTTATCGATCTTGTAACTGCCTGCAAAGCGATAAGTCCAGACACCGCCGAACTGATTGAAGTGATCGAAGCGCCCACCGGCGACGAGGATCAAATTTTCGACCGGCATCAGGGTCGCCTGCAGGAATCCGGCGACCTCCTGAGTGTGATCGCTCACAAAGGTTGGCTGGGGACCGAAAATTTGTAGAACGAACGGGCGCTCCTGCCCTGCGTTGAGACGGCTATAGAAGAATCCTGAAGTCAGAGTCAGCCACGAAGTTGGGCGCAAATCGTTTTGATAATCGATTTGCGTTCGTTCGAATAGCGCCCGCGTTGGCCCGACAAATCCGTCCTCGTTTGGATCATTGATTTGCCGCTCGTGGTCATAGGAAAAAATCAATTTGTGCTCCCACCAGTCAGTCTGCCTCCAATCGATGTGCGGACCAATCAACCAACGTTCCGTAAGAAAATGATCGATGGGACGCGGGTCGAAAATTGAGTTCGGATTTCCGGTGTCGCTCACCGAATACGTAAATAGACTACCAATCCGTAGCTGGTCATTAGGCGACCAGCCAGTATCCGCAATCATCGCCGTATTGCGGTAATTGTTATTAGGGCGCGCGTTCTCGGTATCGAGCCGACTCGCGCCCATTGAGTAATCGAAGCCGTCGATTTTGCCATCGCTCTGGGTCCATTCGCGAAACGCGTCGTAGGAGCCGCCCTCGGCCGCTAGCAGGACTCCCGGAGTCCCTGTGCCCTGCTTCGTGAAAATTTGAATGACGCCTGCGAGAGCACGGGGCCCATACAAAGTACTCTGGGGCCCGCGAACGACCTCGATTCTGCCGATATCCTCCGTAGTGAGGTCGGCAAAGTTAAATGCGCCCTGCAACCCTTGATTGATCGGAATGCCGTCGAGCAAAACCTGAGTGTGTTCGCTGCGCAATCCACGGATGAAAACTGATGTTAGCTGCCCAGCTGTTCCGGTCTGCACGACAGACAAACCAGGCACTTCACGAAGTGCATCGCCCACGCGCTCGATTTGCTTTTGCTCGATATCTTCCGAGCTAATCACGCTCACGCTCGCCGGCGATTGATCGAGCGGAATATCAAATCGCGTCGCCGAGACAACCACTTGCTGAGCTTCCGCTTCACCCGGTGAAGGAGTCGGCGCACTTTCCTGTCCAAAGCAAACGACCGGTGCGAAAACCAGCAACGTGACGAGCCGAATCAGGTGGCGCGCGCGTCTCGCGTGATGGCGTGCCCGCGTCGCGATCGCGAACTTTTCTTCTGTGATGCCAATGGCAGAGATTCTCGCGTTAAGAAAAGATTGTTTCGGCGCGACGCCGAAACCAGCACGCGGGACGCGTGTGCGCTCCGGAACGAACCAAACTGGACGATTCTGCATACAAGTTTCCTCCAACTCCGAGAGTCGGACTTGTATGGCCGAGGCCGCATCGCCCAGCTCTCATTCTTCTTTTTGCGAAGAAGTTTTTTCGCGCTGTAGCCGGGATCGGTGATCCCGGCGGCCGCGATAACTGATCGCGGCTACAACCGAATGAGGTAGACCGGACAAATATTCTGGCTCCTGGCTTCATCCTTCTTCCCGCCTTCACCCCCGAAGACTCTCGGGGACTGGCCCAATGGGAAGTTGTATCCAGTTACAGCAGCGCAACTGCTCTCGATTCTCACGGGATTTCTTGCGCCGATCCACTTTTCCAAGCTCGCAAAGAACTGGATCGAGAAGTAGCGGCTCGCGCTCCGCGCTGCAAGATTTATTTACGCCCAGCCACAAAACGCCGGCCCAGAGCGACAATCGAGCCGTGCGCGGCCAGCGTTTCTTCCTGCTCGACAAACGCTCGAAGGATCGCGTCGCGTTTCTCCGTCGCTGTAATCGCATTGGCGATGTACCGAAAATAATAGGCCGAGCTCTCTCTAGTGACGCGCCCTAAAAGCCTTTCGAGTTGCGCGTCGATCTTGGCGGCTGTGTGCAATTCACTCTCGTGATTTTCTCGCCACGCTTCCAACGTCTCCGTTTTTGATAGCACGCTTTTCAGAAAGTCATCGCCCTCGAACAGCAGGCTCGCGGCCCCGAGGAGGCGAATTGCGCTGGCAAACCAGCCTAATGTTTTCTTATCGGCAGACTCATAAGCGAAATCTTCCACGATGATCACTCCGCCCTTGACGAGGCTATCCGCTGCCTGTCTTACCGATTCCTCGAGTGGATGAATGTGGTGAAGCGAGCGAGTGAACAGGACTGCATCAAATTGGCCACTCGTGAAATCAGGCCAGGTTGCAACGTGCGCATCCACGCCGAGCTGCCGCGCAGCCACGATCGAATGGCGGTCGGAGTCAATTGCCACAACGGAATATCCGTCCTTCGATAAACGAGCCGCTAGCTCGCCAGTTCCACAGCCGACCTCCAAAATCCGTCGACCATCTCGCGGCAGGAATCGTTTGACAAAATCGTAAGTATAGCGCGTTTCGAACCGCATTCCGGCGTGCGTTAACTCGCAGCTTGCGCTTCCCGGCTCAAGAATTATCTATGTCTCGCCAATTCTCATTTTCCGAAAATTGCACTCTTCTCCCAACTTCATTGTCACGGGTGGCGCCGGTTTCATCGGATCCAATCTCACGCTGGCGCTGCAGGAAAAATTCCCGGATGCGCTTATGACCCTGATCGACGACTTTCGCTCCGGCAATTTCAAGAATCTCACCGGCTACCGCGGCGATTTTGTAGCGCAAAACTTGGCGACTTTGGATTGGCGAAAACAATTCGGCGACCAAAGGTTCGATGCGATCTTTCACCTCGCATCGATCACTGACACAACCAACCACGACCAGTTCGAACAGGTGCACGACAACGTCGAAAGTTTCCGGCGTCTATTGGACTTTGCGCGCCCGACGAAGACCCGGATCATCTACGCCTCCTCTGGATCCACTTACGGTGCCGTCACGGAGCCGAGCGCCGAATCAGACGGCGCCGCGCCGGCTAATGCCTACTCCTTTTCAAAAGTCATCATGGACAACCTCGCCAGTCGCGCCGCTGCCGAATCGCGTGATTGGATCATTATCGGCTTGCGTTACTTCAACGTTTACGGGCCGCGCGAAGCGCACAAAGGCGTGCCTGCGAGCATGGTGTATCATTTGGCGCAACAGATGAAGGCCGGCCGGCGGCCGCGCATTTTCAAACATGGCGAGCAGAAGCGCGACTTTGTTTACGTGAAGGACGTTGTGGAAGGCAGCATACGCGCGCTCGATTCGCAAACGAGCAGAATTTACAATTTGGGCTCCGGTCACGCGCGCTCGTTCAACGAGTTAGTCGACGTGCTTAACAAATGTCTCGGCACAAATTTTCAACCGGACTACATCGATAACCCGCACGCGCATTATCAAAATTTTACTCAAGCCGATCTCACGAATGCCCGCAGCGCACTCGGCTACGAGCCACGCTTTCCGCTGGAAGACGGCGTGCGCGATTACATGCAGTGGTTGTACGGGTAGCGCACGCGTATGGGGTTTAGCACAACGGTGGATCGGCTTCTCCGAAGACGATGGCAAATATCGCCGAAGGCCAAACTGGTGTTGCGCGGGAACCTTCTCAGTCAGGAAATCAGGCGGCAAGCCGCATGGGTTTGACAACGCGTTGAAGACAACGTGTTCCACCTCCGTTAGCCAGATGCGGCCAAATCCCGAAGCGCTTTTTCTGACAATTGAAATTCGTGCCAGTCGCTATCGGCCTTTGCACCGAGCCGTTTGTAAAATTCGATGCCACGCTTGTTCCATTTCGCGACCCACCATTTAATCATTCCGCAGCCACTCCGCGCTGCTTCTTTTGCTACAGCTTTCATCAGGAGTCGCCCGGTGCCTCTACTTCGGCGTGCGCGCGAAGAGGATCGTTCCCTTTTGATGCAGTATCTTGATGCGCGGCTGGCTGGGCAGAGAGTGAAATTCCCGTTGCCGCTTCGCAGGTTTCGCAAGCTGAACATTGTTTGGGAAAACTCGACGCTTCACTTCGATGACAAAGTTTGGCCGAGCAAAAACAAAAAGGCGAAAACTCCGAGCGACATCGAAATCATGGTAAAACCATCGGCGCTCGTGATCCTGCAGCCGGGACGCTGAGCACAAACTGGCGTGACCGCAAGCCGGTTCCCGTCACCGCGACGGCCGCCGATTCAAACAGCCGCCATATTTTGGCGTGAAATCACCGGAGAGAAATGTTACAGCACTGTGACTAACCAACATCAAGGTTGACAATGAGC
>QHNR01000034.1 GCA_003218475.1 Verrucomicrobiota bacterium
AAGATGATCGTCCCGACGCGGCCGAAATATGCTTCTGTCGCGGGCTGTGGTAGAGCGCCTTTCTCACGCGTCCATTTCTGCGCAAATGCTGAGGTGCAGCAGATCAGCAGAATGATGATAGCTAAGCGGCGCATGCGATCTAACGAGAAGGAGCTCAGCCACCTCTGGCGGCGGCGAGCTTTGCAGAACTATCAACAATCATCTCTCAATTCTCAACTCTCTTAGTACAACGGCCAGCGGTTGGCTGCAGCGATTGGTTAGATGATTTGGTGGAGTACACGAAAGATTTCTTCAGTAGTTCGGTCGTAATCATCCGCAGAGGGATCGCGGAAAGTGGAGCGTGCCCAATCGAGCAACCGCGGGCCAGATATGTCGGCCTCTTCCGGATGAGCACGAAAATACGAGGACACCAGCCAGTCGGACCGAGGAAATAAGTGGAAATGAACCGAGCCCGTCTCCTCCGCAAAGAGTGCACAGTAAACGCGGCGTGGGCGAACAACGCTTTCGATCGCGCGAGTACCCGCTGCGAGTGTGGCGCCCAGCGTGTCTTGCGCGTCAGGAGAAAGCTCGGTGAGTGAAGAGACACGAACTCGTGGACTGACAATCAAATAACCGGCGATACAGCAACTCGCACATGGCTCGATGCGAAAGTGAGTGTTGAGGAACACATTTCGCCTCGGGAGAGCCTCGGTGTTCGCGGGAATCATCTAACGAGAACAAGCTGAGCGACCGCCGCCGAGAGCGAGCGTGGTCATGATTGAAGCTATTTTGATCATCTGAAATGTAAATGCACAACGGGCGGCGGTTCGCTCCAGCGTTTGGTTAGGTCCATTCGCGCTCTCATACTTAGATGCGCGCAACCACCTGCTTGACTTTCTTGTCGTACTCTTTTGGCGTGATGTCTTTCGTCTCGAGGAGGTCATGCAGTAACTTCAGGCGCTGCTGGATGTCCTCCACCGGCGCGAGCGCAACACCAAACTCTCTGTCGAGAATGTTCTTGCAAATGATCGTGCAGGAGTCGCAGATGCACCACGTCTTCACCGGCGATGAGCTTCTCGACCTTGTCGGGAGTCTTACCGCAAAAGGAGCAGCTGAACTCGGTTTCGCCTCGCGAGAAGATGCGCATAGACCTAACGAGAACAAGATCAGCCGCCGCCGGCGACAGCGTGCGTGGCTTCCAATGGACGTGTTTCCATAATGTGAAGCAAGGCATTACGCCGGCCGGCGGTCGGCTGCATCGTATGGTTAGGCGGCAGAATCATCGGTTCGATTTTACAGCAAGAAACTCACCGTTGCCAACAGGCACTTGGCTCGTCGCGAACTCCGCGGCGGTCTCGACCAAAGCAATGAATGGCCCCATCTGCTCCGCATGCGACGTAGCATTATCAACAACGAGCAGGCCACCGGGCCGAAGAACGCGTTTGAGGTGGGGCCACCAATCGGGATACTTGGAGCGTTCTGCATCCATGAACACCAAATCAAATGCTGCGTCTGGAGACCGCTCAAGAACTCGCTCTGCATCATCGTGAAGCAGCGTGATATGCGACGCGAGACCGGAACGACTGAAATTCTGGCGGGCTAAACTCACTTTGTAGTCGGAGAGTTCGACAGTGGTGACAGTGCCGCCAGTCACGCGCGTGGCACTCGCCAGCCACAGCGTTGAGTAGCCATTTGAAGTTCCCAACTCAAGTACTCGGCGAGCGGATGTCGCTCGCACCAATAACGACAGAAACTCTCCTGTATCGCGAGTGATATTGAGCATTCGCCGAGGGCGCTCAGTCGTAGCTCGGTCATTCTGTTCCCCGAAATGCTCAAGCTCCAACAACAGGGATTCGAGTGATTCAGTCATTCGTGCCCTCTGCCGCCTAACGAGACGGAGCTCAGCCACCGCTGGCGGCAGCGAGTGTAGCAAACTCACAGAGTTCTTTCATAAATCAAACGTGCGCATCGGAACGGCCAGCGGTTGGCTGCAGCGCTTGGTTAGGCGAATTCAATTTTCCGAAGCATGACGACGGATTCTTTGTCGCCGACCGCGCGCTCATATATCGCCCATCCATTCTTTTCATAAACTGAAGCGGTCACAGCGAGGCAGTCGATGAAAAGGCCTTTGATGCGTGCTCGTCCAGCGATCGAAGCGGCTTCATGGAGGATCATCGAGGCAATCCCTCGGCGGCGAAAGTCCGGCCTGACGTAAACTGCAGCGATCCAAGGCGTATATTGGGGGCGATGAATGCAGTCGTTTTCGATGACGCAGCAACTTCCAACTGGTTCGCCCTCGGCCAGAGCGATCACGCTATACGGCACAGTATCCAGTTTCGTGTGGCTCCGGAGCCAGTTGAGAACAACCTCGGGCGAGTCGCATCGCTTGCTCCACCACTCTTCGTAGATCCAGCGCCCAACGGTCTCGAGGTGCTCTGGGCACTCCGATAGCTGCTTAAGGGCGATCGTCATTCGGCGGGACATTATCGCCTAACGAGACACAAGATCAGCGACCGCGAGCCCGATGCAACGTGACTCGCAGCCGACGGATGGATGGCAAAAACACAAAAGATAGATCGCAGGCTGGCTCGCGGTTCGCTGCATCGCTTGGTTAGGCTCCTTTCTTTGCATAGGACTTAATGATTCTCGCGGTGGTGCCGGAAAGCTCAACGACAAAGTGCTGCTCAACATCGACGGATACCGCGTCTGCGGGGGCGTCCTTATGATAGAGCCCGCTGCCTGCTGTCTCGGAAATAAGCTCAATTCGCTTATTGTCGAGCCACCGGAGCGCGCGAATCGCTTGGGGGCCAACGTGGAGAATCTGGTCCTTGGCGGGAGACGGAAGAAACTTAGTAGGCTCCATCCCAGAAGGAAGCTTAACCTCCGAAATTCTTCCGCGCTCTACCCGATAGATAGCGGCATCCTCCCAGTTGTGACTGCGCTCGAAGCTGAGGGCGACATAATGGCTATCGGGGCTCCAGAGTGCGGAGGAATTGCGGGCCCCGCCGCCTTTGATGACGGTAGAGCGGCTTGTCTTTAAATTGACGAAGACCGCAACGATGCGTTTGCCCTCGCCGTAAAACGCCTCCTTAATCGCGTATTTCCTGTTCGGCGAGATCCACTTCTCCGGATTGTTATTGTCAAGCGCGAGGCTCGTCAAAGCTATAAGCAGAACGGGGATCGCTGTGGCGAGAAGGCGCATAGGAGCCTAACGAGACAGAGATAAGCCACGGCAGGGTGTCGTGGCAAACACGCTGAACGCATTTCGGGGTGGGGCCGTTGGCTTCATCGGTTGGTTAGACCTCTTCATGGCTTAGAACCAGGAGCGAATAAACCAGACAATAAACTCTCCCATCGTGTGTTTGCCTCCGGACGGCCTATATTGGAAGACTGCACCGCCGAAATTCTGCTGGTTGAGCTAGGGGAAATTTTGGACGGTGCCGTGGAGCGGGTAGACGGAACGAACCTGCTTCGAATTCGAGATGACCGTCAGCGTGTCTCCCTGCGAGGCCTTGAAGTCCACGGTGCCGGCCAAGGTGTAGCTGTCGATGACGAACGGCAGGCTACGTCC
>QHNR01000176.1 GCA_003218475.1 Verrucomicrobiota bacterium
TGACAGAACTTTGCAATTACATCCAGATCTTTGTCTCTGACGACGATGCGCTGCTGCAGACTGTCGACCAGCTAAGCGAAAGCCTCAGGCCACGTCATCTCGTCCTTGCGCATTCAACGGTCACTCCGGACTCGATGCGTGCTGCGGCGGAAATTGTAGAACGCCGTGGAGCGCGGTTTGTTGAGGCATTATTTACAGGAAGCAAACCCGCGGCCGAAAAAGGCGAACTGGTTTATTACGTCGGCGGAACCGATAGGGCCTTGCGGGAAGCGCGTCCCATCCTTGAAGCCAGCAGCAAAGAGATCATCTACATCGGACCTGTCGGCCATGCGAGCGCCATCAAGATCGCAACCAACATAATCACCGCCGCAACCGTGCAGGCTGCAGCCGAGGCGCTGGCATTGGTCCAAGCATTCGGGGCGCCGCTGGAGAAATTTGTCGAGGCGATGCGCGCCAATGCCAGTTACTCGGGAACGCTGACGATGAAGCTTCCCAAAATTCTCGAGGGCGATTTTGAGCCGCAATTTTCTGTTAAACACATGCTGAAAGACATGCAGCTCGCGAGTCAGATTGCTTTGTCCCACTATCTTGATCTTGGAGTAACTGCTGCGGCCCGCGACCAGTTGCTCGAACAAATGCAGTGGGGTCACGGGGACGACGACTATTCGTCTGTTGCGCGCAAATACCTGCGCGAGTCGGCGCCATCATCTTACGAGGAGCCGCAATTGGAAGAGCAGAGTGAACAAGCCAGCAACGGTGAACCGATTTTTGGGCCAGCAGAATCCGAGGGAGAAACGCTCGGAGCAGAAAATGCGGGTTTGGCGGATTCGCAGCAACCTCTACTCGCTTTCGGTGCGGCAGGGAGCGCGGCGGCTGATGCAACCACACCATTGCGCCGTGGCTTTCTCAAACAGTTGTTGAGCCGGTTCTCGTCCGGACAAGAATGACGCAGCCGTCCCCCGCCGGGCAGGCCAGCTTTCTCGATCTCTCAGGGCGCGCAAAGTTTCGCATCACCGGGACGGATCGGTTTCGATTCATCAACGGCCAAATCACAAACGATTTGCGCAAGGTCAGCGAAACTGCTGCGATTGAGGCGTGCGTGCTCAATGCCAAAGGAAAAATGGACGCGCACGTTTTCGTTTGCGCGCTTGAAGAATGCTTTTTAGTGGATGCCCATTCGATTCTTCGGGAGAAAATCCGTACCAGATTGGAGCGCTATATCATTGCGGACGACGTTCAAATTGAGGACGTCACCGATCAATTCTCGCTGTTTCACGTTCTTTCAGGGGAATCGCCAACGGCAGACCATGGCAGGATTGTTTCTGTGCGTCGTTTTGCGAAGTCAGGTTGGGACATATGG
>QHNR01000177.1 GCA_003218475.1 Verrucomicrobiota bacterium
ATTCGGCCGCAGCAGAGGTGATGCGGATCGAGCAGGGGATTCCCCGCTGGAGCTGCGAACTGACGGAGGAAATTATTCCAATTGAAGCCAATCTGGAGCAAGGCACGATCGATTACCAAAAAGGTTGCTACATTGGCCAGGAAGTGATCTCCCGAATAAAAATGTCGGGACAAACGAACAAGCGGTTGTGCGGCTTGATTTCGCTGGATGATGTCCCGCTTCAGCCGGGAATGAAACTTGCCGCTCCTTCAACGGCGGGGAAAGAAGTCGGCTGGATCACAAGCGCAACGCGTAGCAAGCGATTGGATAAACAAATCGCACTCGGATATGTAAAGCGCGGCTTCAACAACGTCGGCACGAGGTTAGATCTCCTCGTGCCGGCAGATTCCGGCACGCAAAAGCCCGACGCAATTTCAGTCGAAGTGGTTCCGCTTCCGTTTCTCTGAAGCTCTAACGAGAAGAAAAAATCATCAGCCGCGCATCTCAAGCCTGCGAAATCTTTCGTGTGCGATATCCACTTCTGGGCTTGACGCATTGGCGAAGTTTTGACGTGATCGGATGGCGCTACGCAATTCTGGATCCACATGACTGCCGAAATTTATTTTGCCCTCGCGCACCGCATTTATAGAATCCGTTACCCCTCGGGCGAACGATTAACCTTAACCCTTTGCAGCGTCTGAACCCGAAAGTTCCTGAGCTCAGTTTCGTTTCGTTGGCAGCGTGGCGACGCGCGTTCGTCAGTCCGTCTGCCGATAAATAATCATGGCAAATTTCTTTCCACGCTGGACGAATTGGGTGCCGATCAAGCTCGTGGTCTGCGGCATCGTGCTCGCGTGTGGATTGACTGGCGCCACGTGGTATTACGGCACGCCCAAATACACCAAAGTAGGATATCAACCGATCCAACCGGTGCCGTTTCCGCACGACATTCACGTTACGCAGCTGGGGATGGATTGCCGGTATTGTCACAGCTTTGTGGAAATGGCGGCGCACTCCAATGTACCGAACACACAGACTTGCATGAACTGCCATACGCAGGTGCAAAAGGACAATCCAAAGCTGGAGCCGGTGCGCGCGAGCTGGAAAACGGGTGACCCGATCGACTGGGTGTGGATCTATCGCACGGTCGATTACGTGTATTACAATCATGCAGCACACGTGAACCGGGGCATCAGTTGTTCCAGTTGTCACGGACCGGTCAATCACATGTCAACGGTGTACCTGGCCAAGCCACACAGCATGGCCTGGTGCCTGGAGTGTCATCGACACCCGGAAAATTTTCTGAGGCCTGAAGAGCAGGTTTTTAATCTCGATTGGAAACCCGAAGACGTGAAGCCGGCGGAATTTGTCGCGAAGTATGGCCAGCCAAAGGAGGCGCACGAAGATTTTTCGAAGAAGAAGACGCTCACTCAAGCTGAGATTGGCCAGACGCTGAAGGAGCACTGGAATATTACTCCGCCACAAAATTGTC
>QHNR01000035.1 GCA_003218475.1 Verrucomicrobiota bacterium
CTGATCGATCGCGGGCATCGCGAATTGCCCATTCGTCCTGATTACGTCGGCAAGAATTTGCCGACGGCGACGGGCGAACAAATTCAGGTGCGCCTGCAAGAGACCGATAATGAGCCGGACGCGGTCTGGCTGGAAAAGGAATCATGATGACGCGACGCGAACCTGTTCTGGGGAGCGCAGGCTGCCAGCCTGCAGCATTCGGCAGCTTGCCGAATGCACCTGGGTCGATCTCGCGCTTGATTGCCGATACATGTTCGCGGCAGGCTGCCGCGAACTACAGGCTGGCAGCCTGTGCTCCCCAGAAAATCACATGACCACTCGCTGGACACGCAAAGATCTTCTTGGCCTGCGCGAGTTGTCGGCCGAGGAAATCAATTTTGTTCTCGAGACCGCGGATGCATTCAAACAGGTCGGTACTCGTGAGATCAAAAAGGTTCCGGCGCTGCGCGGAAAAACGCTCGTCAACTTTTTTGTCGAACCAAGTACGCGGACGCGCACCTCATTCGAGTTGGCTGCTTTCCGATTGAGCGCGGACGTGATCAATATCTCGGCGACCACATCCAGTCTGACCAAAGGCGAAACACTAAAAGACACCGCGCGCAATCTGGAGGCATTGCACGCCGATATTCTCGTGCTGCGCCACAGTTCAGCGGGCGCGCCGCAGTTCCTGGCAAATCGACTCAAAGCAAGCGTAATCAATGCCGGCGACGGTGCGCATGAACATCCCACGCAGGCCCTCCTCGATCTTTACACGATCCGCGAACATAGAGGAAAAATCGCTGGCCTGCACGTCGCGATCATTGGCGACATTCTCTTCAGTCGCGTCGCGCGCTCCAACATCTTCGGGCTGCTTAAACTCGGCGCGCGCGTGACGCTGGTTGGGCCGAGCACGCTTGTGCCACGCGAGTTTGAAAAACTCGGAGTCGAAGTTTCGTACAAAATCGATGACGTGCTGCCGAAAGCCGATGTGGTAAATCTTTTGCGAATTCAGCACGAGCGCCAGCGCAGAGAATATTTTCCCGGGCTCGGCGAATACATCCGCCTGTTTGGCCTGACGAAAGAACGCGCAAAGCTTTTGAAACCGGATTGCCTGATCATGCATCCCGGCCCGATCAACCGTGGGGTCGAGATCGACAGCGAAGTCGCCGATGGTTTGCAAAGCGTGATCCTTGATCAAGTCACCAACGGCCTCGCCGTTCGTATGGCTGTTCTCTATTTGTGCGGAGGAATCGCAGCGTGACCTGTGTGCTGAGGATTGTTCTGGGAAGCGCAGGCTGCCAGCCTGCAGCGTTCGGCAGCTTGCCGAACGCACCCGGGCGCAATTCAGACTGCGTGGTCAATAAATGTTCGCGGCACGCTGCCGCGAACTACCGGCTAGTAGCCTGTGCTCCCCAGACATGAGCGCGCTCATCATTCGCAACGGCCGGGTGATCGATCCCGCAAACAAGCGGGAGGAAATCGCCGATCTTTACATCGCGAACGGAAGAATCGTCGGCTCCAAGCACGAAATCCGAGATCCGAAGTCCGAAATTGAACAGATTGACGCAAAAGGATTGATCGTGGCGCCAGGCTTGATCGACATGCATGTGCATCTGCGCGAGCCGGGGTTCAGCCACAAGGAAACAATCGAATCAGGCGAGCGCGCGGCGGCAGCGGGCGGATTTACAACCGTGGTTTGCATGCCGAATACTTCACCGGCAGCCGATAGCCCCAGCACGATCGCATGGATTAAGGATCGCGCTGAAGATGTCGCCTGCGTGAACGTTATGCCGACTGGCGCCATTTCGAAAAATCTCGCAGGCGAAGAATTGGCTCCGATCGGCTCTCTCGCACAAGCGGGCGTTGTAGCGATCACGGATGATGGGCATTGCATTCAAAATCACGAGGTGATGCGGCGCGCGGTCGAATATGCGCGCATGGTTGGCGTGCCTGTGCTCGATCATTGTCAGGACTACAATTTGGTCGGCAATGGAGTCGTGCATGAGGGTTATTGGAGCACGCTTCTCGGGTTACCCGGCTGGCCAGCTGCGGGCGAGGAAGCGATAGTCATGCGCAACATCTTGCTTGCTGAACTTTGCGATCATCCGATTCATTGCCAGCACCTCACTACAGCCGGAAGTGTGCAATTACTGCGCGAAGCGCGGGCGCGCGGCGTGAAAATAACCGGCGAGGTTTGCCCGCATCACATCGCGCTAACCGAAGAAGCGATCCAAAATTTTGATACGAACTACAAAGTGAATCCGCCGCTGCGCTCGCAGACGGATGTCGATGCGTTGCTGGAGGGAATCGCTGACGGAACACTCTCGATCTTGTGTTCCGATCACGCGCCACATGCCGATTTCGAAAAAGAAGTGGAATTCGATGCCGCGCCCTTTGGAATCATCGGACTGGAGACAGAACTCGGATTATTTCTTGATCTGCTCGTCCACAAATACGGCAAGATCGATATCGCCCGACTGATCGAGATGTACACAATTGAGCCGGCAAGGTTGTTAAAGATCGGCGCCGGCACATTATCAATTGGCGCGCGCGCCGATGTGACGCTTATTGATCCGGAATTGGAATGGAAAGTCGGGGTCGATGAGTTTGAATCAGCGTCCCGCAACTGCCCGTTCGACGGCTGGAAACTGAAAGGGCGCGCAGTGCGGACGATCGTAGGCGGAAAAACGGTTTGGAAGTTGTAGCGGCGTTTGTGTCAAACGCAGAGGCTTTTGGCGCAAGGCCCTTAGAATTATCCCGCGTATCCGCCGTGGATGTAGTGTTCCAAATGTGCAATCGCTGCGCTCTGGCAGGAAATGACGTGCTTCACGAGATCGCCGATTGAGATCACGCCCACAACTTTATCGTTCTCGACCACTGGCAGATGGCGAATGTGTTTGTCGGTCATCAGTCGAAGACATTTCTCGACGGGCTCACGGGGATTGGTGACGGTGACATCGCTCGACATGATCTCGGCGACTTTTGTTTCGCGCGATCGCTTGCCGCGCAACATCACTTTGCGTGTGTAATCGCGTTCCGAAATGATGCCCACCAGCCGTTCCTGATCCATCACCAGCAGTGCGCCGACATTCTTCGCGTCCATCATTTCGACCGCTTTGAGAACCGTTGCGTCGGGAGAAATTGAGAAAACGTCGTCGCTTTTCTGATTCAAGATCGACCGGATGGTTCCGCTGACGTCCATAACTGAGAATTTCACGATAGACTCACACCAGCCTGCGATGCAAAACAAATAAACAACGTGACGGCTTCCCCTTGGGTCGCCGTAGCCTTGGCGAACGCGGCAGCCGTCATACTTAAACCGACGGCTGCCCAAGCCGTCGCTCCTTGTCGGCATAGCTCCGCGGAACGAGTTTCGGCGGACGTTTTCCATTAACAATCGCGCCCGCAATCGCGACGTACGAAAGCTCTTGTCGATCCGTTGCACAACGCAACATCAATCCGCCACGGCTCATGTCGCCACGTCCAATGAACTCCGACGGGAATCGCAGCCGGTCACGAAAAATTGTCATTAAAACATCCACATACTTGCCCGTGGCAATGCTGCCGAGAAGAATGACCTCGCTCTCGACTGGCAGCCTTCGTGCCAGAAGTTGTGCATCGCGTTCAATCGGTAGTCGATAACGCGAATCGTCCTCGTGAATGTCGACCGTGGCGAACTCACGCAGGTCGTCGAGATGAATTCTCTTTTTTGCATCGACAAGCCCGCGCGTCGGCGTAATGACAAAGACACCGGGAGTTCCGCGCGCCGGCCGCGCAAATGCGGTCGCATACGCAATCTTTCCACGAAAGTAGAGGCCGCTCAGAAACGTGAACACTTCCGCGATTGGCGCGCCCTTTTTCCCGCGCAGTTTCCACGCGAGTTCGAATTGCGCCCGATCGCTCAGAATCATTCGCGCTCGTTGACCTCCGGCGTAAGCGGGTGAGAGAAGAAAGATGCGACAGCAGGCCTTGTTTCCCATCCGTTTCAATTTTCAACGGCACCAGGGGTTGCCGCAAGCCGCGCCCCCCGCTTGCTTTTTAAGTCGCCTGACAAAATAATGCGACGTGCGTTTGGCTTGGCCGTTCAAAACTCGCATCGACGACGATCGCAATGGAGAAGAGCATCACTGTTGCATCGGTGATGCACGCCCAGACTTCTTGTGCGTGGGCGCGCAGAAAGCTGGAACCTCGTGGCTGTATCGACAACTCGAGCCACATCCCGATTTCTGGATGCCCCCGGTAAAGGAACTGCATTACCTGGATACTTTGAACAGCACGAGGCGATTCCATCCTCCGCGCTCCAAAGATGAATGCGATTATTGTTTTCTGGAGAGCATGAAGAACCTGAGTGCCCAGTCGTACATTGACCTGCAGAATTACGGCGAGTTGTTCCGACACAAGGGAGCGCTTCTGTCAGGTGACATTTCGCCAGCCTATTCGACATTGAGCGATGAAGTGATTGAGCGAGTCGTCGATTACTTCCCTAATTTGAAAGTGATCTTTCTGGCTCGCGACCCTGTCGAGAGAGCCTGGTCGCAGTTGTCCATGGGCGTGCGGCTCGGAATGATCAGCCGGTTTGACGCGACGGATGCCGAGGAAGTGATTCGGAATTTGCTAAACCCAGGCGTGTTGGTCCGTTCGCATCCCAGTAAAACCGTCGCGCGATGGAAGCGCTATGTTCGTCCGGAACTCTTTCGCGTTTATTTCTTCGATGATCTGAAACAAAATCCCGCACAGCTGCGACGTTCGATTCTCCTTTTTTTAGGCGGCGATCCGAACAAGCCAAGCGGTAAGTTGAAGCCGGATGACAACAGGGATGCCATCAGGGAGAAGCTTCGGCTCACCGCCAAAGTGCGCGCCCGTATCGCTCAATTTTTTGAACAGGAACTGAAGGCCTGCGCAGCAGAACTGGGCGGACCGGCCAAACGTTGGCCAGCCCGATACGGCTTTTCAGTAGTCATCTTTCTCGCGCAACTAGTAGACGACTTCGATATCCTTTTCTGGTGCGATTGGATCGCCTGACGTCGGCAAATAAAAGCCGGTCTATTGCTCCTTCAAATAAGGAGTAGGCTTTGCTCGTTCTTGCCTTTTTGATTCTAAGAGGAACATAATGCAGACATGAGATGGACCTGGCGATTCAAAGCTCGCACCGGGGCCAACGGTCATAGGGAAGCGAACGGATCTGTTAATGGCGATGCACGGCCCGATTTTTTGTGTGTGGGAGCCCACAAAGGCGGCACGACCTGGCTTTATCAGCAGCTCGACTCCCATCCGGATTTCTGGATGCCTCCGGTAAAGGAACTGCATTATTTTGATCAATTAAGTAGGGTTCACCGCACATCTCGTCCGCGCTGCAGAGATGACCGCGATCTTGGCTTTTTGGAGAGCCTAAAGAGCCTCAGTGCCAAGCCGTATATAGACCTCGAGCATTATGCCCAACTGTTCGAACCCAAGGCATCGCTCCTTTCGGGTGATATTTCGCCAAACTATTCGACGTTGAGTAATGAAGTCATTCGGCGAGTCGTCGGATATTTCCCGAACTTAAAGGTGATCTTTCTGGCCCGCGATCCGGTTGAGCGCGTGTGGTCGCACTTGTCCATGGAAGTGCGTTATCGCCAAATTGAGCCGTTCGACGCGACCGATATCGACCAAGTCAATCGGAATTTGCTCCGTCGAGGGATGCTGTTGCGCTCGTACCCGAGCGCAATTGTCGCGCGCTGGAAATGCAATGTTCATCCAGACAGGTTTCGTATTTATTTCTTTGACGATCTAAAAAGAAATCCCACTGAACTGCGGTGCTCCATCCTCCGTTTTTTGGGTGCCGATCCAGACAAGCCAAGCCGCCGGGTGACGACGGATTACAACAGTTGGGCCGGGATGGAAAAGCTACCTCTTACAGATAAAGTGCGATTGCATCTGGCTCAGTTCTTCAAGAAAGAGCTCAAGACCTGCGCGGCGCGACTGGGCGGGCCAGCCAGAGATTGGCCGGCTCGATATGGCTTTTCAGTACTCTTTTTTCTCTGGGAGTTGGCAGACGATATCGATCTCTTTGTGTGGTGCGACTGGATTGCCTAGGCGATGCGCAATCAGCCGCGCTCAGCGACCGCTGCTACAGCCTTTGCCCGCGCTCGATTCGCCTGAAGTTCTGCCAGGTGTTTTTCCGACCAGCGGCAAAGCGTGCGCAACGGCTCAATCAAGGTCCGACCCAATGTGGTCAGTGAGTATTCTACTTTCGGCGGCACGACTGGATGAACGGTGCGTTGCACCAGGCCGTCGCGCTCGAGGCTCCGCAAGGTTTGGGTAAGCATCTTCTGGGAAATACCTCCGATTTCTCGCTGCAGCGTCGCGTAACGCATCGTCCCGCGCGCGAGAATCTGGATGATGAGAGCGGTCCATTTATCCGCGATTCTGTCGAGTACGAGCCGGGAGGGGCACTGCGCGTCCATCACGGACGGGGGAGAAGAGGGCTTTGGCATGCCTCTTTCTAATCTGCGCCTTTCTCACGTTCAAGCAGAGAGTAACATTCGAAAAGATATGTATAGGCGGTAGCTACATGTAGTTGACTGCCGGTTTGGTTGCTCGAAATTTGATTCATGACAATTGCATCTCTTTCAAATGAAAACGCTGTGCCGATGGATTCTCTCCTCAACGAGGTTGACTCCGGAGCTGGCGCAAAGTCGATGGGCGACGCCGAAGCGGCCACCGCGGCACTAGACGATTCCGCCTTGCTCGATGCGTATTCACGCACAGTGGTGAGTGCAGTCGCGCGGGTCGCGCCTGCCGTTGTGAACATCGACGTGAAACAACGCGTGAACGTCCGCCGCGGAGCAGGTGCAATCAGTGGAAACGGCTCAGGTTTCATCATCACACCTGATGGATTCATCCTGACGAACAGCCACGTCGTTCACGCAGCGAACTCTATCACTGTGAACCTACCGGACGGACGCGAATATCCGGCGCAATTGACTGGTGACGACCCGGACACGGATGTCGCGGTCATTCGCATCGATGCGCCGCGGCTCACGCATGTGCGTCTGGCCGACTCCGAGAATTTGCGCGTCGGCCAATTGGTAATCGCCATCGGAAATCCGCTCGGCTTTCAAGCAAGCGTGACTGCGGGCGTCATCAGTGCGCTCGGCCGCTCGATGCATGCTCAGTCGGGGCGTTTGATCGATAATATTATCCAAACCGACGCCGCTCTGAACCCCGGGAACTCCGGCGGACCACTGGTGAATTCAGCCGGAGAAGTGTTGGGTGTTAACACAGCGATGATCCGACCGGCACAGGGCATCTGCTTCGCCATCGCCAGTAACACAGCAAAGCTGGTCGCTGGATGGCTGATCCGCGATGGGCGAATCCGGCGTGGATATATCGGCGTTGCCGGTCAGAATGTGCCGATTCATCGGCGGATCGTGCGATTTTACGGGTTACCTCTCGATACGGGAGTGCTCGTGGTTTCTGTTGAGAAGGAGAGTCCCGCCAAGCGCGCTCAATTGCGCGAGGGCGATTTGATTGTTGCGTTCAATAGTCAGCCCGTCGGGAGCGTGCATGACTTGCATAAAGTTTTGGTTGGAGAACAAATCGGTGTCAGCGCCAGTCTTACAGTCATTCGCCACACCGAGAAATTGGAGTTGCCAATCCTGCCAGCCGAATCGCGCTGATTGGGCGTCGATTGTAGTGGCAGGAGTGTCGCCTGCGATTTCGAATGCTTTGCAGCCGACGCGGCTGCCTCTACAGTGCCGCTGCGATTGCTCCTTTGATGAAAATTTTAGTGATTGGCAGCGGCGGCCGCGAACACGCCCTTGCATGGAAACTGCGGCAATCTCCACATGCTGAGCGTATTTTTTGCGCACCGGGAAACGCGGGCACTGCCGAGATTGGCGAGAATGTCGCGATTCCCGCGAGTGATTTGGAAGCGCTCGTTGGCTTCGCGAAGGAAAATTGTGTCGATCTAACGCTGGTCGGCCCGGACGATCCGCTTGCCGCGGGAATCGTCGATCTGTTTGCGGCTGAAAAATTGCGTGCGTTTGGTCCGACGAAATTGGCGGCCCGTATCGAGGCGTCGAAAGTTTTCGCAAAAGAACTGATGCGCGCACAGAAGATTCCCACAGCGGAAGCGAGCATATTTTCTGAGAGCAGCGAAGCGCTTCGATACTGTGAGCGAGCGAAATTTCCAGTAGTGATCAAAGCGGACGGGCTGGCGCTCGGCAAAGGGGTAATCGTTGCGGCTGATGCTGCCACAGCACGATCGGCTATCGATGAGATGATGAATCAACGTCGTTTCGGGGACGCAGGCCGGCGCATCGTGATCGAGGAACTTTTACGCGGCACAGAATGCTCGTTGCATGCGCTGGTAGACGGAAACAATTATCTTCTGCTGGAATCGGCGCGCGATCACAAGCGCGCGTTGGATGGCGATCAGGGCCCAAACACGGGCGGGATGGGCGCTTTCAGTCCGGCCAATAACTGGAACGGCAAATTGCAAGCTCAGTTCGAAACGGAAATCATGCGGCCGCTGCTGCACGGTCTCCTGCAAGAGGGAACCAAGTTTCGCGGCCTCCTTTATCCCGGCTTAATGATCACCAGCGAAGGCCCGCGTGTGTTGGAGTTTAACTGTCGTTTCGGTGATCCGGAGACGCAGGCGCTTTTACCACGTATGAAATCGGATCTGTTGCCGCTCTTGGAATCGACAATTGATGGAAAGATCAACACATGCGCAGTTGAATGGGATACGCGGGCTGCAGTCACGGTCGTGCTGGCGTCGGCCGGTTATCCTGGCAAATACGAAACCGGGAAACCGATCTCAGGTCTCAACGACGCAGCAAAACAAGACGTTCAGATTTTCCACGCCGGAACGAAATGCGCGAACGGCAAAATCAGGACTGCGGGTGGCCGGGTTCTCGCAGTTACTGCGCTTGGGTCAACCATCAAAGAGGCGCGGGAACGCGCATACGAAGCCGTTTCAGGCATTCAGTTCGAAAACTGTCAGTACAGGCGCGACATTGCTCTGAATGCTGTTGCGGCTAACATCGAGAAATCATCGTGATCTCTCGATCTTTGCAGGCCACGTTTGCCATCTTCATCTTCGCTGCGAATCTCGCCGCGCAAACGCCATCCGGTGCGGCACTGCAGAGCCCGTCGAAATCGCCTGGTATGCCAGCAGCTTCGCCGTGGATCGCTCCCACTACAGAAGATCTGGTCAATTCGTTAGGCCCGGCCGATCTACAGGCGGTCATTACGCTGCTGAAAAGCAATTTCGCAAATCCGGACGCCACCACTGACACGGAGTTGAGTCGGGCAACTGTTGAGGGCCTAATGGCGCGGCTGCAGCGAGGTGTGATGCTTTTGCCGAGCAAAGAGAACGCCGCGGCCGTCCCGCCAAGCGCTTTTTACAGCGAGATTATCGCAGGGCACATCGCATACGTGCGTCTCGGGTCATTCAATAGCGCCAACCTTCAGGCCCTGGACAAGAGTCTCAGCACTCTCGCGCCGAAAAAGGTGAACGCCGTGATTGTCGATCTTCGATCCAGCGGGACGGCAAATGATTTGGCGTTTGCCGCGGAATTTGCAAAGCGGTTTTGTCCCAGAGGTAAAACCATATTTACCTTGCGCAAAGCCCCGGGACGCCAGGATCGCGTATTTAGTTCTGATCGTGATCCGGCATTTCGGGGCCTGGTCATGGTGCTTGCCGATGGCGACACCGCTGGCGCAGCAGAAGCCATCGCCGCTGCGCTGCGGTTTCACGACAAGGCTCTGGTTATCGGACAACCGACAGCCGGTCGCGCGGCCGAATACTCGGACTTATCATTGCCGAGTGGCAAGATTCTGCGTCTTGCCGTCGCTGAAATGATTTCGCCGGAGGGCCGCTCATTATTTACGGAGGGAGTCAAGCCAGATTTGCCCATCGATATGTCGCTAGCAGACAAGCGACAGATTTTTCAATCAAGCAGCGAAAAAGGAATGGGCCCGTTTGTTTACGAAGCGGGTCGGCCGCATATGAATGAAGCGGCGCTGTTGGCCGGAACTAATCCTGAGGTCGAAGCAGCAGAAGCAGCGCAGCAGCGCCGCGGCCGCGTCCCGGAAAAGCAGCCACCGCACGATCCAGTCTTGCAACGGGCGCTGGATGTGATCACCTCGCTCGAGGTTTATCAAAGCCGATAGATAAGGTGGAACCGCCTTCGTTTTCGACTTTGGATTAGCTTATCTGTTATTCCGAAGCCTTGTCGTCCGTGAGCGGATTGTAGTATTCTTGGAGTTTGCTCAGAATGCCACGGATGTGACACCGCTCGAAGAACGCATTGGTTACAAATTCCGCAATTCACTGCTGCTGGCGGAAGCACTGACGCACCCCAGCCTCGGCCATGAGGCGCAACGTTATCATTTTGATTATCAGCGGTTGGAGTTTCTGGGCGACGCGGTTCTCCAGCTCGTTATTACCGAATATCTGTTTCGCAATTTTCGAATCGAAGCAGAAGGACAACTAACCAAGTTACGTTCGCGGCTGGTCTCCCGCGAAGCGCTGAGGATGCATGCCGCCGCGCTCGACCTCGGACGTTACATCTTGATGGGGCGCGGTGAAGAAGCCAGTGGCGGCCGGGAGCGAACATCCACATTAGCCGACGCATTCGAAGCGCTCATCGGCGCGCTTTACCTCGACGGCGGCCTCGACGTGGCCAAAAAGTTCATTTTGACCCAGACTCGCGCTGATCTCGACGAGCTGGCGGAAAAGCCGGTGGACATAAATCCTAAAGGCGACCTTCAGGAGTTGTTACAAAGCATTTCGCCGCAAAGTCCGGTCTATGAATTAATTTCGCAGAGTGGGCCGGAACATGAAAAGACGTTTGTCTCGCAAGTCGTTTGGGAGGGAATTGTCCTTGGCCAAGGTTGCGGCCGCAGCAAAAAACAGGCTGAAACTGCGGCTGCGCTCGAAGCGATGCAGTTAAGACGCTGGGAGAAGAAGCGCGAAAAAGAGAGCGCGTGAGATTCATTTGGTATGCGCGGATTGCCAAGGCGGACCATGCAACGTTGCAGCGCGTCCGACCCGCCTCCGCCGTGGCGAGCGGTCGCGCTCTACCAAACTCAAATTGAATGTCTGAGCGCCTCGACAATCTTTCCCGTTTTAGACTTCCACTTGAAATGTCGAGCGATCGATTGGGTCACAAATTTCTTGGCACGTTGAACTGCATGTTCCAGCGATAAACCGGACGCAAGACCAGCCGTGATCGCCGCTGAGTACGTGCAGCCGGTACCGTGCGTTGCGACACCCCGCGCAAACGGCGCTGAGAACGTTCTCAGTTTGCCCTTGTGAAAAAGTAAATCGATCGCGTCGTCGCCTTGAAGATGGCCACCTTTCAACAAGATCGAGGCGCAATATTGGTTCGCGAGAGCCTCGGCCGCTTCCTCCATCGCTTTCCGGGTTTTGATTTTCGTTTCGAGCAACAAGCCTGCTTCGTCGAGATTGGGTGTAATAAGCGTCGCGAACGGGAATAGTTGGTCTCTGTAAGCGTCAATAGCTGCCGGCTCGAGAAGGCGGTCGCCACTGGTCGCAATCATTACGGGATCGATCACGAGTGGAATGCGTCGCCCCCGCGTGCGGTAGGTCTTTCCTATCGCTTCGGCCACGGCAGAAATGATCGCCGTGGAGCAAAGCAGGCCGGTTTTCATCGCGCCGATCGGAAAATTTCTAACAAGCACTTCGATTTGCTCGCGAACAATCCCCGTGTTGGCTGGCTCAAGCCGCGAAACTTTCCCGGGAATTTCCGCGACGATACAGGTCACGGCGGTCAATCCATAAACACCAAGCGCGGAGAGCGTTTTCAGGTCGGCCTGAATGCCAGCGCCGGCGCTGCTATCCGATCCTGCGATGGTTAACGCTATGGGAACTGTAGCGGCGCTCTGTGAGCGCCGATCGTGTTGCTTTCCCATCGCTTTCGGCGGTCATAGACCGCCGCTACAGATTACGCGCCATCATTCCCAATCGCTTCGACCGGACAGCCTTCCATCGCTTCTTTGCAGAGTCCTTCTTCCTCTGGCGTCTCTGGCTGTTTATAGACATAGGAATGGCCACCGTCATCATTCCGCTTGAAGTTTGCGGGCGCGGTTTCGCGGCACAAATCGCAGTCGATGCATTGATCATCGACGTAGAATTTGCCCGGTACGTTCTCGGCGTATTTGTTTGCGGCATCGGCCATGGCTTTCGCGTAAAAATGAAGTGGAACGTTAGAAAGAAACGCTCCGTACGCAATCAATCTGGCCGCTGAGGGGGCTGCGCGCAACCGTCATGAGGCCGTGCCGCGTTAATTCGTTGAAAGCTCAAGGCCGGCAGCCCATTATCGCTCGATTCAGCGGTTGATTTGGACACGCGGTAATTCTTTGGATTGAGCCAGCATGAAAAAACAAGCTGCTAAAAGTCTGCGAGCGTTTGCGATCGAGCTGGCGATTTATTCAGTCCTCGTCACCGTTTATTTTTTCCTGGTTCTTCATCTTCTGGGCGAGTGGCTGTACCACCTCGAAGCGCAACATCGTTACATGTATGCCTTAGTCGCGCTCTTGCTCATCGCCGGTCAGGCTGTCGCTCTGGATGCGGTGACGACGCTGTTATTTCGGCTTCTGCGCGGCCGCTGGAGATAAGTCATGTTTTTCCCGATCTCCGACTCGCACATCAACCCGATCTATCTGGTCGTCGTCGGTTTTATTATCGGAATTTTGGGAGGGTTCTTTGGCGTGGGTGGAAGTTTCATCGCCGGGCCCGCCTTGCGCTTAATGGGAGTTGATTGGAATTACGCCGTCGGCACGGACCTGGCGCATATCGTCGGCAAATCGATAGTAGCGGCAAAGCAGCACCGCGCGCTGGGCAATGTTGATCTTAAACTGGGATTCTTCATGGCATTTGGAACAATCGCTGGCGCCGAATGTGGCGCGCAGTTGATTCAGGCGCTAAAGCGCGCTGGCAACGTGAATATAGTAGTCAGCTATGTCGCGATCGTCGTCTATTTTGGCATCGCGGCCTTTATGCTCTGGGAGAGCCGAAAAACGCTGCGATCGGGCAGAGGCCGATCACAGAGCGGGCTGGTCAAGGGATCGGAGTCAAAAAAAGACCACTCTGCATTCAGCCCCGTCACGCGGAATATTCAACGGCTGAAAATTTGGCCGATGATCACACTGCCCACTTCAGGCGTACGAATTTCCCTCTGGACCATCCTTCTCGTCGCCTTTGTTGGAGGCGTCTTCAGCGGTTTTCTTGGTGGCGGCGCTGGTTACATCCGAATGCCGTCGATGGTTTATGTGCTCGGGATTCCCACACACCTGGCAGTGGGGACGGATCTTTTTGAGATCGTGATTTCAGCAAGTTACGGAACCATTACCCACGCGATCAAGGGCAACGTGGATATCCTGATTGCGCTCGTCATGCATACCGGCGCAGTCATCGGCGCGCAGATCGGCGCTGTTTCTACGCAATATTTCGCCGGACCAAAAATTCGGCTCGCGTTTGTGCCGTTGCCGTTGATTGGCGCAGCGATCGTTATCTACACGCTCGTGACCGGACACAAATTCTAGCCGATGAAAATTTTGATCTGCAGCGACGGAACGCAGTCGACCGAAACAGCAATCCATTTGGGGGGATCGCTGGCAGGACCGCTCAAGGCCGAGACCACGCTCCTCGGAATCGCGGAAACATCGCAAGACGAGCAGCCGCTGCGCGATGCACTTTACAAGCAAGCACAATTGCTTCACAGCCGCGGCGTGTCGCCGGCTATCGTCGTGCAATCTGGCGAACCGGTGCGGCAGATTGTGGACCAAACGTCGAAGACCAATTACGACCTAGTCGTCATTGGTGCGCGTTGGATCGGAGCAACCGGGCATTACTGGCGCTCGGCAAAAACGTACGAAGTGATCAAAGCTATTCAGCCCCCTGTGCTGGTGGCCATTGGGGAGTCCAAACAATTAAAACGTTTCCTGATTTGCTCGGGCGGTAAAGAATTTATAGAACAAGCGGTGCAATTTACTGGCAAGCTGGCCGTCGCCGTGAAAGCTTCAGTAACATTGCTCCACGTCATGGCTGAGCCGCCCGCTATGTACGCGGACCTTGTCCGAATGGAAGAGAATGTTGGTCAGTTACTCGAATCGAAATCAGAGCTTGGCACTAATCTCCGTCGGCAAAAAAGGGAACTCGAACGGCTTGGTGTTCCCGCCGAAGTTCGCCTTCGGCACGGAATTGTGGTCGATCAGGTTTTTGAAGAAGTCCGCCAGGGCAATTACGACTTGATCGTGACCGGTACGTCACAAGCGCGCGGACTGCTTCGCCATTACATTATGGGCGATTTAACCCGCAGCATTTTGAATCGTTCTAATGTTCCCGTGCTCGTCGCGCGTGCAGGCCCGCCTAGACCGGGCCGAACTCTCTGGAACGCCATCAAAGGAGTGTTTGGCAAGCGCTAACTAAAAGCGACGCGAGGACGCGTGCGCACTCCAAAAGCTGGCGCGAAACAAAACAGGCGCTGTTCTCGCTTCTGCACGAAGTGCTTTGGGAGTGCGATGCGTCTTCGCATCGCTTTCGCCTTCGAACCTCTACCGTGATTGTGCGTACATCTTAAATGGAAGCACGTGAACGACCGACTCTGCGCAGCTCACGCGTACGGCGCTGGCTCGGTCATCTGTTCCGCGAATGGACGACTGAAAGCTGGCGACCGATCGCTCCTGCCTTTGCCAAACCCAGGCCTACAACGTGGAGCGATGCGCAAGTCACGTTCGCCTGGATTGGTCATGCGACAGTGCTCATCAATTTTCTCGCCGTCAAAATTCTCACTGACCCTGTGCTTTTCCCGCGCATCGGAATTCGCTTGCCAGGTTTCACTATCGGTCCAAAACGATTGACCGCGCCCGCGCTTCAGTTTCATGAGCTGCCACCGATCGATTTGATCCTTCTTTCGCATGCGCACTTTGATCATCTCGATCTGCGAACACTGCGCTGTTTTGGCAAAAGCACGACTGTAGTCACCGCTCGCGCTACCCGTGATTTATTGAGACATACACGATTCCGTAATGTCACCGAGCTCGATTGGGGGGAGGCAAAAACCCTTAAGACCGCCACAGGCGAGATCAATGTTGGTGCCTTGCCTGTGAACCACTGGGGCGCGCGAAAACAGCGGGACACACATCGCAGCTATAACGGTTATCTGCTGGAGAGAAAGGGGCGGCGCATTATTTTCACAGGCGATACTGCTATGACGGACAGTTTCGCAGAGATCCGACGACCTGCCATCGACGTTGCGATCATGCCGATTGGCGCTTATAATCCGTGGGTTCAGTCGCATTGCACGCCCGAGCAGGCGGTTGAAATGGCAAACGCCGCAGGCGCACGCTTCATCATTCCGGTCCATCATCAAACGTTCCGCCTGAGCTTCGAACCATTCCGCGAGCCGATTGAGCGCTTCGAAGCCGCACTGGGGAAAACTCCGGAGCGCATCGCATTGCGTGAAATCGGCGAGACATTTGTGTTGCCATTGTAGCCGCGTCTCTGGTTCCCTCGCCGTGGCCTTGGCGAAGGCGGGTGAGACGCGTGACGCGCGTGATGTGTGCAGTGCACCAGAGCGTTGCGACCCAAATCAAGCGCTTCACACAGCGAAGCAGCTACAGGAGAGCGCTTGTCTCAGGCGCCAGCGGATGCAATGTTTTGCCGCTTCCCGCCGACGTAGCTCAGCTGGTAGAGCAGCGGTTTCGTAAACCGCAGGTCACGGGTTCGAATCCCGTCGTCGGCTCGCCCTCTAAAATGCGCCGTTTTACCTATGAAAACCGCGCATTCATTTTTGCTTTTCTTTTCCCGATTCTCGCGCCGATAGTCCCCGAAAACTGACCGCGAAAACAACAACCAAACGACAACCGAAAATATGACGAAAAGACGACCGTTCAAAATCCGGGAGCGCAATTACCGGGCGAGCGCAAAATTTAGATTGCGGAGGGCGACGTGAGGCGAATCGACTTCAGGGTGCGCCGCTACCGGGACCAGAACCGGCCTCGGTGGAAATTCGTAGTGAGCCATTACGAAGCCGGGGAACGCAAGGGCAAGCTGTTCGAGAAGAAAGCGCAGGCGCAAGCCTTTGCCGCGTTCAAGAAAACGGAAGCGGAAGCGCAGGGGCTGGGACACGCGGAGTTTTCAACCGATCTGCGCGTGATGACGCAAGATGCGCTTGAGCAGTTGAAGCCGTTCGGCAAGACGATCACCGACGCGGTTGCGCACTACGTGGCGCATTTGAAAGCAAGCGAGCGGTCCTGTGGCGCGGCGCAATTGGTCGATGAAATGATTGCTGCTAAGGAACGAGACGGCCTTTCGGAGCGGCACACGGAGGACCTTCGCAGTCGGCTCAAAATCTTTGCAGCGAAGTTCGACGGGCAGATGGTTGCCACGATCACGAGTGCGGAGATTGACGATTGGTTGCGGTCGCTCCCGGTCGGTCCTGTCACGCGCAATCATTACAGGAGCGTGACCGTGCAGGCGTTCAACTTCGCGATTGGACGGGGATACGCGACCCACAATCCAGCGGCCAAAGCAGCTGAGGCGAAAGAGCCGAAAACAAAACCGGGCATTCTCACGGTCGAACAGGCAACAGCGCTATTGGTCAACGCTTCGCCGGAGATTCTGCCATACATCGCCATCGGACTGTTTGCCGGTCTGCGCCGTGCGGAGATTGAACGGCTGGATTGGAGCGAGATTGATTTCGACAGCGGCCACATTGAAGTCACCGCCGAAAAGTGGAAATCCAAGCTGGCCAATCGCTTCATCACGCTACAGCCGAATTTGCGGGCATGGCTCATGCCGCATCGCCAACTCAAGGGCGACGTCGCGCCAAAGGAAAACTTTCGGGACCTGTTCGATCAAGTGCGCAAGGCCGCTGGCATTCTGGCAGACTGGCCGGACAACGCGCTGCGACACAGCTTTGCCAGCTATCACGTGGCACACTTCAAAGACGCGAAAGGGCTGGCGCTGGAAATGGTCACACTGACTCCGGGATGCTTTTCAATCACTACCGCGCACTCGTGAAACCGAAGGAGGCGGACCGCTATTGGCGCATCCGTCCGGTGGTGACGAAGAAAGTTGTGGCTTTCAAGGCGTGACAAGCCAACCCGGCGCGGTTCTAATTTCCAATGCGCTGCCATTCGGTCGGCTTTGGTATGGCGAGCCAAATGCAATCACGAACGCAATCGGTTACGCAAAGTTCCGCAGCCGTTCACACGATGCCGTGATTCGCGTTTACGATGAAGCTGGCAATGTGATCGAAACGCACGAGCACGGCAATCCAACAGAAGCACGGTCATTCGGCGCGATGTTTTTGTTTCCGACGTTTTTTCCATTGAGGGTGAGCAGCGCGCCATTCCCGCTGTTTCCGCGTGTAATACTCCCGCCAGTATTGAGCCGTGCGTATTCGGCGGCGGCCACGCCTTTCAACCTTATGCATAAGATCAAAATAACCGACCGCGCAGACCAAACATTAATGAAGGCAGTTCAGAGCGCATCTAATTTTACGTAGCCGATTGCATCAAGGAGCCGAAAGGGTAAAGGCGTTCGCCGGCGGAGGCGAACGCCTTTCCAATTCGCCTCGGTGTTTAACACACAAGGCCACTCTACCTCAAAGCTTTACGGTTTGTTCACGACCACTTGCGGCGCAGGTTTGCTCACTTCAAGCTGCGCGCTCACTTTCTGCAGGCCCGCAGTAAGCGCGTCAATTTGCTTTTGCTGGCGCGCGACGGTCGCTTGCAATTCCTCAACTTTGCGATTGGACATGGCTTGGGGCTTGCTGGCTTGGGAAGCAGGTACCGAGACCCTGTTTCCAGCGGCATCGACGAGGCCGGTGCCTAACTTTCCAGAGCTATCGATGAACACAATGAAGGCTTCCGCGATCGGAACGTCCTGACCGATAATGTTGCTGATATAGGTGCTGTTATTCACCTGGCCAAGCGTACCATCGATACCAGACTGGACCACGCCGATTACATTAATGTTATTGCCGACGTCAATGTCGAACCCGGCGAAACCACCGAGGGCCGTGTTCAGTGCACCGGTTGTGACGCCCCCGAGCGCAGAAGCGCCAAAAGCGCTGTTGAACGCTCCGTCGATGTTGTTGGCAAGTGCGAAAGCGCCAAAAGCGTTGTTGGCGCTGGCAAAACCGCCGCCGCTCGAGTCATTATTATAGAGCGCAAAGAAGCCGACAGCATTGTTCTCGCTGGCGATCATGTTGTTGACGAGCGCGTTAGTTCCAACGGCTGTGTTTCTAGTGCCGCTGAGGTTGAGGATCATCGCTGCGGTGCCAACTGCGGTATTGGAATCCCCTTCGGTCCCGACTCCTGTTCGACTGGTGAGGGCCAGCGTTCCAGCGCCAACACCGGTGTTGAAGCTGGCGTCACCGGCTAAAAAGTTGGAATACCAACCAACTGCTGTGTTTCCTATGCCGCCTAAGAGCTGATGAAGGGCGTTGCACCCTTCCGCTGTCGTGAACGCGGGATAGCACCCGTCCGGGTTCCCGGGTATCTCCGGGGGTAATTGCGCTTGCATTGTTGGCAAAAGCCCAATGCAGGCGAACACGGACAGGATAGTTGTGAATATTTTTAGGCTACTACGATTTTTCATTAGCTTAACTTTCCTTTCATTGTTTTGGCCTTCTCTGATTTCCCGCTGGAGAACTCATTTCCGAGAAGCGCGGCTGCGTGATCTGGATTTGGATGACTCGCGGAAGCGTGGCCATTTGGATGTTCATTTGGAGTTCTTACATTTCTCCAATAGCCCACCGCCGCCTTCCCCGCCCTGTGAGAAGTTGGACAAACTATCGAACAACGAAGTTTCGCGGCTTTTCGCTAGTCTCCATATAGGACCTTGGTCCTACGACCTTAGTCCTATACGTCCGCCCGTTGGAATCAATCGCTGAGACACAGCCCCAAACTCCAATCGGCTTTGCTACGATTATCGGCGATTATTTCCCAATGCTTCATTCGAGTTTCAAATCGACGATGAATCGCCGCGTGAAGTTTCTCTTGTTGCTGCCCGCCAGCTACTTCGCTTCGAGCAGGCGTTACCCGCTTTGAGGTCGGTGGCTTGGATCGTTCCGAGCAGTACTCGCCGTCATGATGCCAAAACATTGTTCTACTTTGCCATCGATGTCTCGGACGACCCGTCCTTCGACGTTGGAGCCGATTTCGGTGGACCACCGAATGTCCAGGAACCGCCGAAGACGATGGTGCGCCCCTCCGGTCGAGCCACGGCCGAATACTCGTCGTAGTTGTCGAACACCTGATCTTCAAACGATTTCTCTTTCTTCGGCTTGGACGACGGCTTGCGCTTCTTTGTTGGCGCTGCGTTAGCCGCCTCTCTGAGCGACTTCTTACGAGCGATCACGTCCTCAGCGACGCCAGCCTTAACCGCTGTGACGGCTTGGCGGCCTTTGTGCTCGGAAACCTTCGCCTCAGCAGCAATTTGCTGCGTCACTTTGCCAGCTTCGGTTGAATTCAACCTAACCTTTTCTTGACCACCTTTCCTCTGGCGCTCTCGCGCTTGGGCTTCAAGCTGTGGAAGACGAATCTTCGCAATCAACGCCACGCGTTGATCGTCTGTCAGATTCAGGTCCCGGCGCATGATGTTCTTGGATATAACAAAACCAGCCGGGTCAGTGCCCTCGTAACGCTTGAAGGCTCGCGGGATGCCTAACTCACGGCAGGCTCTTTCCCGGTGGCGACCATCTAGAATCTTGCCCTCATAAGTCGTAATGATCGGGTCTGTCAGACCGCCGTTCTTCTTGATGTCTGCGAGAAACTCTTGGTAGCGCTCCTCCGACATTGGCGGCACGAGTTCCGCCAGCGGGTGAGGTTCCATTAGCTCTAGCTCGTGTTGCGGTTTGCCCGTGTCTGGCTGAGTCGGTAGCCGGGCTTGGTTTTCTAGCTTGCGCTGTTCCTCAGCGCCAGTGGCCTGCTTTGCCCGGAAGGCTTTTAGCTCCTGTTTGTGCGTTGATCTATCTTTCATCTGCTAGTTACCTTTCTTTTGTTGGTGTGTGCCGAGTGGTTGGTGAATCCCTTTGCCGCCGCGTCGGCACGTCCGCAGGAGTGAGGGTGTTTTCATTTGGTCTTTTGAGAATTGCGCGCCGAGTGAGCCGCCATGCTTGCTCGGCGCAAGTTTCTTTGGAGCCGGGTTCATCGCCGCAGCACCTCCACGGCTTTTATCTCCCTACGAAGGAGCGCACGTTGCACGCGGCTCTTCTGAAACAGGATTGTCTTGTAGCCGAATTTGAAATGCGGGATGATGCCCGCGTAAACCCAATCGCGCAGACGGCGCTCAGGGATGTTCAATTCCTTGGCTAGTTGCCGATAGTTCAACAGCGGTTCGAGGCTGTCGCTGACCGCGCTCAGTCGTTCTGGTTTTGCTGCCATAAAGTGGATGTTGTCGCGTCGGTTTTGTTTTGTTCCGTTGCAACCGCACCGCCTTGAACCGATGCAAAAAAATAGCGGCACGATTGCTTACCGTGCCGCGTCATGGGCTTCCGCGACTGTGCCGCCCTTCACCGTTGCCGCCTCAGTGGCTCAGTCTCGAAGACTCAGACAACGTTGTGTTGCTTTGCGGCCTCCACTCCGTATCCGTGGCCGAACCTGTTTAGATTAGCCCGGAATCCGGGAAAAAAACCAGAATTTTTTCGGCGTGCGAACAGCGGTCCGGGTCCGATCAAACGCCGAATTCGCCGTTTGAAAATCCCGGTCGGCCAACGATCTTCAATTCAAGTTAATCGTCTCAATAGTTTGCCAAAAACAGCAACTAAACGACAACGGAAGCGGCTCGTGGGGCTACGCGTCGGTTTCGTAAACCGCAGGTCACGGGTTCGAATCCCGTCGTCGGCTCCAGCCTCCCTTTTCATCGTGGCTTTTGCGCAGCACGGCTCCAAGACTACGGCCTGGCGGGAAGTCGACTGCGATTGCTTTGTGTTCGCTCATCAAATGTTGAGCGTTGAAATTCGATTTCAGAAAAACTTTGCATGACAGATTCCTCTGAACGTGCCAGCTCCGTCTCGATCGTCATTCCTACTTTGAACGAAGAGGAAAACATTGAGCCATTGGTTTCTCAAATCACTGCATGCGCTGTTCCTTTTGTGGAAATCTTATTCGTTGATGATCATTCCACGGACAACACACGCGGCAAGATCCACGATCTCGCGAGAACTCAGCCAATCCGCTTAATTGAACAAGACGGAGCAGACATCGGATTGGCTGGCGCAATTATGTCGGGCGCCCACGCTGCGAAAGGAGAAATTCTTCTGGTGATGGATGCGGACCTGAGTCATCCGCCCGATCGAATCAACGAGCTGTTGGCGCCGTTATTTGCGGACGCTGCAGATTTGGTAGTTGGGAGCCGATATGTAACAGGCGGATCCACACCCGGTTGGCCCATCTGGCGGCGGATCGTGTCCCGAACAGGTGCCGCCCTCGCCTATCCATTGACTGGCCTGCACGATTCGATGTGCGGCTTTTTTGCTATTGGCCGTTCCCGGCTGCTCAACTTGGCACCGCAAACCAGCGGTTTCAAAATTGTCTTCGAGACGATGGTGCGCGCTCATGGCACGCTGCGCGTACACGAAATTCCCATCGCTTTTCGCGAACGCGTACGCGGGAAATCGAAAATGTCATTCAGCGTTGCGCTGCGGTTTTTTTTCCGCTGGATGTGCGCGATGTTCCAGCACCTGATCCGCAGCCTGCAGCATCACGAACTGCCCGCAAGACCGACAATCAGCAATGGAGGAATAAGCCGCGAAAGTTTTCGGGAATCGAAGTGATTTGTAGTCAGCGCCCTCACATCAAGAGGCCCCAGGAAAGTAGCGCTGATGCATCGCGCCACACGCGGCTCGAGCTGTCGCCCAGTACAACAACGATCACGTCCTTGCCAGGACGCGTGCCACTTGCGATCAAACATTTGCCTGCAGCGTCGGTATAACCAGTTTTCATCCCATTGCAGTAAGGGACGCGTCTGAGAAGTTTGTTCGTATTTTCAAGTTCGCGCGTGCGACCATTGGCATAGCGAAAAACAAGCTGCGGAAGACAAACGATTGAGCGGATCGTTGGGTTTGCGTAGGCAGCGCGCGCAATGAGCGAGAGGTCGCGCGCGCTTGAGTACTGGCCCGGCACCGGCAAACCATTTGGATTCACAAAGTGCGAATGCACGGCTCCAAGTTCCTGGGCGCGTCTGTTCATGACTTCCGCAAACGCTTGCACGCTGCCCGCATTATCTCGCGCCAAACATCGCGCAACGTCATTGGGACTTTTCACCAGCAATGCCCGAAGGAGATCGATGCGTTGATAAGTGTCGCCTGCCTTAATGTTCAACTTCACTGGGTCGGCCATTGTATCTACCGGTTGGACAGTGACTGCCCGGTCCAAAAAACCGCTCTCCGCTACAATGAGAGCTGTCAGCAATTTTTGCGTGCTCGCTGCCGGTCGTATTTGGTCCGGGTTTTTTTCGTACAGTATTTTTCCGCTGTTTGCGTCGACCACGATCACCGACGCGGCGCTGGTTTTCGGTATTCCCTCGGGAGTGAACTCGGTCGGCGCGGGAATTGTGTCTTCAGTGTCTTGTTTGACCTTTGCGCGTTTCCGGTGCGACGAAGCATGACTTGATTTCGAGCTTTTAGTCTTTTGAGCGGATTTAGACTCAGCGTCCGCATCGTCCGTGTCCGTGTCCCTAGCTGTGACCGCCTTCGCTTTGCGAACGGGGCCGGAAACCCCGCTCGGTCGCACTGCCTCGGAGTCAGCTGCATCCTGACTCCAAGCGCTAAGCGCGAACGCTGAGAGGAGTGCGCAAAGAAGGAGAGTTCGTTTGCGCCACATCATGGCCGAGAAATTAGAGACAAAACTTTCGCGCGCGCAAGCGTCGCGCACATGTTCCGCCGGAACGCCTATGATTTTCGCGCGCGCTCAATTAGTTCGATTTCATAGCCTTCCGGTGCATCAACGAAGGCGATTCTGCCGCCACTGCTTGGATGCGGCCCGTCCGACAGCGGGTAACCTTTAGCAGCTGCGTGTTTCGCAAACTTGTCCAAATCGTCCACTTCGAATGCGAGATGCGTCAGATCGGGGCCAACCTGAACCGGACCGCTTTGATCAAATTTGCAGAGCTCGATTTCCTCGTCGCTGCCTGGCGCTTTCAAGAAGACAAGCTGCGATCCGCGGCCCGATGTCTGTCGTCCAACCTCTTCGAGTCCGAGAACATCCTTGTAAAACGAAACCGTTTTCTCCAGGTCGTGTACGCGATAGCGCGTGTGCAGTAGCCTCTTGACCATGGCCTATCTTATTGTTTCGAGGGATGGATTCAAATTCCCTTTCTGGACAAAGCCGTTGAAACGGCTTATTTCCGCTGCGCACGCGAAGTCATCGGGCTTAAAGCCGCGGTGTTAATGAGAGTCACGGAGCAGGTGTATTAGCGCGTGCTCCGAACCAGACCTCATCCGTGTGATCCGCTGCCTGCCCGCCGTAGCCTTGCGCGAAGGAGGGTAATCCGCGGTTGTCTGCATATGAAAAAAATCGGAATTCTTTTTGGCCAGGAACACAGTTTTCCGCCGGCATTTGTCGAGCGGGTGAATCAAAAAACCGGCGGCAAAGACATCGCCGCAGAATTCGTCAGGATCGACAGGGTGATTCAGGGCGAGCCGTGTGGATACGACGTGGTGATCGATCGTATCTCGCAGGACGTGCCGTTTTATCGCGCCTGGCTCAAGAACGCAGCACTCACCGGGACGGCTGTCGTAAACAATCCGTTTTGGTGGAGCGCCGATGAAAAATTTTTCAACAACGCGCTGGCGACAAAAATCGGCGTTGCAGTTCCGCGCACCGTGTTACTTCCATCAAATCAACCGCCGCCGGACACGAACGACAAATCTTTCCGCAATCTCGGCTACCCGCTCGATTGGGAAGCGATTTTCAATTACGTAGGCTGGCCTGCGTTCTTCAAACCGTTCGCAGGTGGCGGGTGGAAGAACGTCTATCGGCTGCACAATCGCGACGAATTTTTCCGCGCGTACAACGATACTGGCCAGTTGGTGATGATGTTGCAGGAGGAAGTGAAATTTGACATGTACTTCCGCTGTTATTCGATTGATCAGCGGCACGTCTGGATCATGCCCTACGAGCCGCGGCATCCGTTTCATTTGCGTTACCAAACCGAATGGCACGCGCCACGCGAGATTCTCCAGAGAGTGGAAGAAGGTGTGCTGAGGTTAAATGAGTATCTCGGTTATGATTTGAACACAGTCGAATTTGCCATTCGCGACGGCGTGCCGGTCGCGATCGACTTCTGCAATCCTGCGCCCGATTGCGAAGCGGCCTGGATCGGTCAGGCCAATTTCGAATGGGTTGTTGAAGCAATTTCGGAAATGACGATTCGTAAAGCGCGCGAACACGTTCCCGGCCGCGACAACCTAAGCTGGGGCAAATACCTGCAAGCAGCGGTCACCCGAGGCGACTTGGGTAAACTCGTCTAAGGTTTTTCCACAGATTATGCAGATTTTCGCAGATTAGGCGGCCTGCATCTGTTTCGAAATAATCTGTGTAAATCTGCGAAATCTGCGGATGTTCTCCCTGGCTAAGTGAAAAAAGACCACGTTTTCACCCTCGGAATTGAAGAGGAATTCGCGATCGTCGATCCAGAGACGCGCGAGTTGCGTTCGCACATTCAGGAAATTCTCGAGGGCGGCAAGGTCGTGCTCAAAGAGCAGATCAAACCCGAGATGCACCAGTCCGTGGTCGAGCTCGGCACTGAGATTTGCGATTCGATCGAGCACGCGCGCACACACGTCCTTGATCTTCGCAGCAAACTCGCCGAGCTCGCCGGCAAGGCAGGGCTCAAGATCGCCTCGGTCGGCACGCATCCGTTTTCGCACTGGCGCGACCAGCACATCACCGAGGGCGAACGTTACAAGCAGATTATTCAGGACATGCAGCTGCTCGCTCGTGCGAATCTTATTTTTGGATTGCACGTGCACGTAGGCATACCCGATCGCGAAATGGCCATTCACGTGATGAATCAGGCGCGCTATTTTTTGCCGCATCTTTACGCGCTGTCGGTCAACTCGCCGTTTTGGGTGGGCGAAGACACGGGGTTGAAAGGTTATCGGCTCAAGGTGTTCGAACGTTTTCCGCGCACCGGCATTCCCGATTCGTTCGAATCGCTTTCAGAGTACGAAGATTACTGCAAGCTGCTGGTCAAAACTGGTTGCATCGATAACGCAAAAAAAATCTGGTGGGATATTCGGCTACATCCGTTCTTCGACACATTGGAGGTGCGAGTGTGCGACGCCCAAACTCGGGTGGACGACACCCTCGCAATCGCGGCGCTCATCCAGGTTATCATCGCGAAGCTCTTTAAATTACTGCGACAAAACATCACGTTTCGGATTTACCGGCGCCGTCTTCTGGATGAGAACCGCTGGCGCGCTGCGCGCTATGGGATCGATGGAAAACTGATAGACTTCGGGAAAGAAACCGAGGTGGAAGAACGAAGTTTACTGAACGAATTGCTCGAGTTCGTGGCCAGTGAGGTGAACGAGTTTGGCACGCAGCGCGAGATGACACACATCGAACGGATCATGCGCGAGGGCACGGGCGCAGATCGACAGCTAGCCGCGTACGAACGTACGCACGATATGAACGCAGTGGTCGATCACATCGTCACAGAAACGTACGAAGGGCTGAGCACATCGCGTCAGACTGCGATCGTCGGTTAATCCTTTTCTTGCCTCATAAGAGAGGCGGACCGCGCTCGATCCTTTGCTATCTCTTTGGTCAGATTGTCTGCATCGCCTTCGATACCCCGACCATGTTGCTGCAGGACAGATTATCCAATAACCCGGACAATTTCTACAAAGGAAAAGCCAATCGAAGCCGAGTGCCGCTAGCTCGACACAGATAATCTACAGCCAGAAAGGAGCACCGATGAAAAGAATTCTCTTGTTACATGACGATGCCACACGGCTCACGACGCCGTCATTCCTGCGTAAGGAAAATTAGACGAGTGTTCATCGTGAAAGGCGCGCATTTTTCATCAACGCGCGACTGCGTCGAAGGCCCGAAGGGCTCGTGTGGATCTCGGCATTTGGCAGTTAGATCGCGGGATCGATTTCCTGCGTGCCACTGCGAATGCGGTTCAAGCGAGCCGCGTGAATCAACTGTTGCTTGCCCGGCACTTGATCAGTGATACCAAGCAAAATGACCAAACCCGCTTCCAAAATCCGTTTCAAAGCGAAACTCTTCCGGCCGGCGAAGAACGCCAAGGCCGACTCTTGGACCTTTCTTATTCTGCCAAAGAACGCCAGTGCGAAGCTCCCGTCCCGCGGCATGACACCAATCGAAGGCACCATCAATGGCTTTCCGTTTCAAGCCGTGCTCGAGCCAGACGGCCAGAAAAGCCACTGGCTCAAAGTGGACCGGAAGTTGCGCGAAGCTACGGGCGCAGACGCGGGCGACATTGTCACGTTGGAGATCGCGCCGGCGGCAGTGGAACCGGAGCCCGCGGTGCCGGCAGATCTAAGAAAAGGTCTCGCGGCCGCCGCCTCGAAGGCGCGCGGGTTATGGTCGGATATCACGCCCAACGCGCGCCGAGATTGGGTCCACTGGATCACCTCCGCCAAGCAAGCAGAGACACGCGCGCGCCGGATCAAAAATGCCTGCTCGATGCTGGCTGCCGGGAAGCGACGCGTTTGCTGCTTCGACCGATCCGGGTTTTACGACAAAAGCTTGAGCCCTCCTAAAGCGGCGACTTAGATGACTACTAGTCTATCTCAACGCGCCGGGCTGCTGTTGCCTGCTCGCGCTTTTTTCGCTTCGTCGATCACGCGCTGCTCGATCTCGCGTGGCATTTCTTCGTAGCGACTGAATTGCTCGGAGTGAACGCCGCGTCCGCCGGTAAGCGAGCGCAGGACACTTCCGTAGCGGTAGAGTTCCATCGCGGGAACCTCGGCGCGGACGACATGAAATTGTGCCTCGACATCCGTGCCGAGAATTCTCCCGCGACGGCTGGAAAGATCGCCCACGACTTTGCCCATGCAAACTTCGGGAATGCGCACCTCGATCACATTGATCGGTTCGAGCAAACAGGGCCGCGCTTTCATGAACGCTTCCTTAAACGCCCAATAGCCCGCGACCTGGAATGCAATATCCTTCGAGTCCACAGGGTGCATCTGGCCGTCGTAAAAATTCGCCTCGACATCCACGACGCGACAGCCGGCGAGAATTCCCTCCGCGCACGCGATCTCGATCCCGCGCTGGACCGACGGCACGAACACGCGGTCCACACACTGGCCTGAAAGTGATTCGCTGAACGCGATGCCGGAGTTGCGCGGCGCGGGCGCGAGCGTGAGCGCGACTTCAGCGAATTGCCCTGCGCCGCCGGTTTGCTTCTTGTGCCGATACCTGTGCTCGGCGCGGCCATGAATCGTTTCGCGATAGGGCACACGCGGCTCGATCAGGTCGAAATGAACGCGGAACCGCCGCCGAAGACGCTCAGCGATCAGTTCGAGATGCAGTTCGCCCTGCGCGGAAATGATCGTCTGGTGCAACTCAGGATCGGCGCGGAAAACAAATGCCGGATCTTCGTTGTGCAACGTCGCCAGCCCCGCGGCCACTTTGTCCTCTTCACCCATCGCCTTGGGTTGCAGCGCGGCGTGAATGTTCGGGCGCGGATATTCCGGCACGGGAAGTTTCACCGGATGATTCGGGGCGCAAAGCGTGTCGCCGGTGTGCGTGTTCTTGAGTTTCACCGTCGCGCCAATGTCGCCCGCGCCGAGACGCAACACCGTCTCGCGCGTCCGCCCGTCGAGCAGAAAAATTTGCCCGATTCGTTGCGTGATGTTGCGGTTGGCGTTGAACAAATCGCCGCCGGTCGTGATTTGCCCGGAATAAATCCGGAAGAACGAAAGCTCGCCAAAGTGTTCTTCGTTCATCGTCTTGAACACTTGCAGCACCGGCTCGGTGCGGCCGACTTTCACTTCCAGTTGGGCGCCGCTGCGCGCGTCTTCTGCATCGACCTTCTCGCGATCGAGCGGCGAGGACCCGTATTTCGCGATGAAGTCGAGCAGACGGCCGATGCCGACGTTCGACGTGGCTGAGGTACAGAAAAGTGGGATGAACATCTGCGCCTGCACCGCCGCGTGAATGCCCGCGCGAAATTCCTCCTCCGACAACGAGCCTTGCTCGAAAAATTTGTTCAGCAACTTGTCATCCGACTCCGCGATGAGTTCGATCAATTCACGATGCAGCTGCGTGGCACGCTCTTTCCATTCGCCGGTCGCCGGCTCCTCGCGAAACTTCCCATGCCCGTCGGTTTCATACGTCACCACTTCGTTGCGCAACACGTCGAGCACCTGGTTGAAGTTCGGCCCGGGATTGATCGGCACGTTGAGCGGAAAAACTTTCGGCCCGTAATGTGCGCGCGCGTCGGCCAGCACCTCGTCGAAGTGCGCGTTCTGTTTGTCAACGGCGTTGATTACGATCACCTTCGGGATGCCGCAGTCAGTCGCGCAATTCCACACCCGTTCCGTGCCAACGCCGATGCCGTGTTGCGCGTGCACCACCACGAGTGCGAAGTCCGCCACATGCACCGCCGCGAGCGCTTCGCTCATGAAGTCGAGATAACCCGGCGTATCGAGGATGTTCAGTTTCTTGCCCATCCACGTGCAATGCAGCAGCGAAGTCTGTGTAGAAATCTGGTGCTGCCGCTCGCTGACGTGATAATCCGAAACCGTGGTGCTTTGCGCGATGTTGCCCATGCGCCCGATAACGCCCGCGCATGCGAGCATCGCCTCGCTGAGCGTCGTCTTGCCCGACGACGCGTGACCCACGATGGCAAAATTCCGAAGATCCCCTGCAGAAGGCGTGGCCATAACTCAAATCTGTTTCTGCTCTAAGCACGCCTCGAATTCGCCACGAGCGCAAGCTGAAATGTCCGGCTCCTTGCGCGGGCGTTGTGGTCGGACATCACGCCCATCGAGCGCAGAGATTGGATCCACTGGATCACCTCGGCCAAGCAGCCAGAGACGCGCGCGCGCCGGATCAAAAATGCCTGCTCGATGCTCGCAGCCGGGAAGCGACGCGTTTGCTGCTTCGACCGCTTCGGATTCTACAGTAAAACCTTGAGCGTTCCTAAACCGGCGATTTAGACGAATACCGGTTTGTCGCCATAAACTGCCAAGATTCACAGACCAACCCCAATTAGCTTCCGGAATTCAGAGCGCGTTTTCATTGTCCATATTTGGACTAGAGCCCGCTTGCTATACTGAGTTCGCAACGAAACAGTATCGAAGTAATGGACGAGTTGTCAGCTTGGTACTCGCCCATGGCGGACGTGAGCTGCCTGCTTTCGCTGTGACTCGAAATCAGGCCGGAACGGCGAACACAAAGCGATGTCGCGAGATTCTTACGGCATGCCTCTTTACGTTGTGCCTCGAAAAGAACGAGGAAAACAAACGATTTCTGATTGGCTTCCAGAGCCGATGCCACGGCAAGCCACGAGCATTTCTGGCCGCGAATCCGCACTTGGCGCGAAGACCGGTCACGGAATTGTTCACTGACGAATTTGGCGAGCATGGGGATATTGACGTTATCTTAGTGCCAGACTTTGGGCCCGAGGATCTGTCAGATCGCGAAATTCATCAATGCCAGATTTTGGGATATCTTGGCCGGAAGAATCCCGGGCCATACGATTTAGTAACCTTCGTGGAGGAGAAGAAATTGCGATACAGCCCTCCTGACAACGACCTGCGGCTGGTAATAAATATTGAGCAGAAGACAGAGTTCGACCCGGGGTTACTTTCGGCTTATCTGCAGGGGCGGAAGCCTAGCTGTCCGTATAGCCAAGTATTCTTGCTTGGCCAGGTTGGCGACAATGAAGATCGCTACTGGTTGTGTTGGCAACTATATCCTGAGCTGATTCCATTCAAGGCATTATCTCTTTCAAGTCTGCGAAGTCTTCTTCCAGACAGAAAGACGCATTGCGAATTTGTTCCCGGGGGCACCTCCAGAGCAGCTCGGCCCACAATGGTTCAAGAAAGCGTCCCCCAATTAGATTAGGGACAACAGAGGTCAGTCTGTGATTCTCGACTTTTTGCATGCCCAAACAGCAAACAGCGACATTCACAGACTGACCCGTTCCGTTTTTCCGGATGAGTTTGAGGGCGCTATCTATCAGTTACTGAGACGCGGCGGCCGGCGTGAGGAAATCTTCTGGGATAATGTGGATAGAAAGAAGTTTCTGGAGCTGATCCCTCTTTCAGCCTTTCTTCCCGCGTGACGCCGTCAGAACAGCTGAAACGGCGCGCAGGCCGAATGCGTCGGCGTTATTGGGACGATCCGGGAAAAGCGCGCTCTTATGCCAGAAAATGGTATGCCCCTAACCGGGACCGGTTGCGGGCAAAATCGTTCGCGTATTGGCGATCTCATCGCGAGGAAATTCTCGCCAAGCACCGCGTCCGGCGACGCGAGGCTGCCCGGAACCGAGCACCGAGAGCGGAGCTCTCAGCTGAGGATAGAAAGATTCGAAAGCGCGCCTACTATGAAAAAAACAGAGAGCGAACTCTGGCCCAGAATCGGGAGTATCGAAATAGGCCGGAAATACGAGAGAAGGTGCGCGAACGAAGACGAAAAAATCGCGACACGGTTCTTCGCTGGAAACGCGAGTCGTATTGCCGGAATCGCGAGAAAATTTTGACTCAGCAAAAGGCGTTCAAGCAAAACGAAGCGCCGCAGGAAAAAGCAAAGCGTCTGGCTTGGCATCGCGCTTATTACAAGAGTAATCGCGAACGAATCCGCCAGATGCAACAAGAGTATCGGCGCCGCAATCTGAAGCGCCATAACTTGAAACGTGTTATTAAGCGTCGATCAGATGTGCAGTTCGCGCTGCGCTGCCGCATTCGCAATCGTGTACGCAAAATCGTTCTCCAACACCTTATTTCGCCTCGCGTAGTCACTACCTCGACTTATTAGGTTGCAGATTGAGCGAACTTGCTTCCTACCTTGAGAGCAAGTTCCTGCCGGGAATGTCTTGGGAGAATCGCAACCTTTGGCACCTCGATCACATTCGGCCCTTGAAGACGTTCGACCTCTCTGAGCCGGCACAACTTGCAGCCGCTTGCCACTTCACCAATCTTCAGCCCCTCTGGGCCGCCGACAATCTGAGAAAGGGGCACCGCTGGCCCTAGCAGGGAGACAAGAAGGAGGGAGAAGGAATTGGGACCTGAAAGCGGTCAGTCTGTGAATCTCGTAGTCGTTGATTTGCTCCGTTTTATCGTAAGCGGTTACTGCCTGGACAAGATGGACCCTTCACAGACCAGACTCGTAGCGTCACAAGTTGCTAGCCTATGATCACCTCAATTCATACCTTGATTTACTCCGACGACGCTCAGGCGACGTGGGCGTTTCTGCGAGACGCGCTCGGCTGGAAATATGTGGCCGAAGATTGGGATAACGACTGGCTGATCTTCAAATCGGGACCGAGCGAGATGCGTGTGCATCCGACGCACAGCGTCTCGGAAGGTAAGACCTATGATCACCCGCGGCACCACTCGATCGCGATCATGTGCGATGACATCGATGCGACGGTGAATGAGTTGCGGGCGAAAGGAGCGCAGTTCCGAGAAGAAATCGAGGAACGCGAGTACGGTCGCGTGATCATGATGATCGTGCCCGGCGCGGATGACATGCAGCTTTACCAGCCCACGCACAAGCTGGCGTATAACCTGTAGGACTAAAAACATGGTATTGGTTCCCTCGACTCCAAGCCCTAACGTTGCTGCTGATCGGCAATGGCCAATCAACAACAAAACGAAAATAGAAAGGCACTTATTGTTAATATGCAGAAATCAAATCAGCAGGGCAGCAAGGCGATTGTTCTTGTTCATGGCGGGTTTGTAGACGGCTCGGGATGGGCCGGTGTCTACAACATACTAAAGGAAAAGGGTTACAACGTCGCTGTGGTGCAAAACCCGACGAAATCCCTCGCCGAAGACGTCGCATTTACGAAGTCCGCGATCGACAGTCTGAAAAGTCAGGTTGTTCTTGTCGGGCATTCATATGGCGGGGTCGTGATAACCGAAGCAGGGACGCATCCGCAGGTAACCGACCTCGTCTACATCGCGGCGTTTGCTCCCGACAAAGGAGAATCCGTTTCCTCATTGATAGCGAATCCCCCGCCCGGCGCTCCTGTGCCGCCAATCCTGCCTCCGCAGGACGGCTATCTTTTCCTTGATCGAGCGAAATTCGCAACGTCCTTTGCGGCGGATGTCGAACCGGGAATCGCGTCATTCATGGCCGACTCCCAGGTTCCATGGGGTGTTGACGCGCTGGCAGGTGCAGTGTCTGAGCCCGCGTAGAAAACCAAGCCGAGCTACTACCTGGTAGCTACCGACGACAAAATGATTCCGCCTCCGGCTCAAAGGAAGATGGCCGAACGCGCAAAAGCACAGGTGACCGAAGTTGCAGGCAGCCATTCTGTTTATGTTTCAAAGCCACGTGAGGTTGCAGAAATGATCGAGAAAGCCGCTGTTTCTACGAACTAGTCAAAGCCGGGTCTATTCCGCGGGTGGCAGAATAGACCTCGGAGTTGATAGTTCTTAGTTGATTGTTGATAGAAAAGATTTCAAGACGGCGCGAAACGCCACTGCTCTCAACTCTCAACTTCTCGGTTGTGATGTTCATGGCAGAATTGGATTGATCAGCTCAAGCAGCAACGATAAGCACAACCACTCGGACATAATCATTTCACCCTAAAGAGGTACTCGCTCTTCCGGCTCAATCACCGTAGCGTGGGTATTCGGAAGCGGACCACGACCGAGTAATGAAAACCAAAATCGTTATTGCGGGTGGCGGGTTCGGCGGACTTTACGCAGCGAAGTATTTCGACAAGACGCTGGCGCGTCGCGACGACATCGAGGTTACGTTGATCAGTCGCGAGAATTTTATTCTTTTCACGCCGATGCTGCACGAAATTGCCGCCGGCGATCTTTCACCAGACGACATCGTAAATCCGCTCCGGCGCATTCTTCATCACGTGAAATTTGTCGAAGCGGGGGTGAAGGATGTCGACCTTAACGCGCGAAAAATCCGTTGTATTCACGGAATCGGAGACGCCGTTCTTGAACTTGAGTATGACCACCTGCTTCTCGCACTCGGTTCGGAGACAAACTTCTTTGATAATCAGGGCATCCGCGAGTGGGCGGTGACGATGAAAAACGTGATGGATGCAACGCTTCTACGGAATCGCATGGTTGCGTTATTGGAAGAGGCCGCGCTGGAGAAAGATGAAACCGCTCGTCGCGCGCTGCTCACATTCGTAACTGCGGGTGGCGGTTTCGCCGGCGCGGAAACGACAGGCGCGGTCAACGATTTTCTCCGCGAGACTGCGCGTTTTTATCCGGCATTACGCGAGGATATGATTCGAGTCGTGGTTGTTCATGCGGGCAGCTATTTGTTGCCGGAACTTGGCGAAGAACTCGGTCGTTACGCTGAACGAAAGTTGATCGAGCGCAAAGTCGAGGTGATCAAAGGCGCGCGCGTGGCAAGTTACGATGGTTCGGTCGTAAAACTAAACGACGACCGATCAATCCCGGCGGCGACTCTCATTTGGACAGCGGGTGTGAAACCGAGCCCGGTGATTGCATCGTTACCTATCGAGAAGGAAAAAGGCCGTCTTCGCGTGAACGAACACCTGGCCGTGCCAGGAATGACTGGATTGTGGGCCGTTGGCGATTGCGCAGCAGTCCCCGATCCAAATACTGGGCAGTTTTATCCGCCGACTGCGCAACACGGGCTACGCGAAGGAGTCGTGGCGGCAAAAAACATCGAGCGCACGATCCTCGGTCAGCCGTTAGAGCCATTTCGATTTAAAACACTCGGATTACTGGCAGCTATTGGTCACCGCACCGGCGTGGCGATGGTATTTGGAATGAAATTTTCCGGTTTCATCGCCTGGTGGTTGTGGCGATCGGTCTATCTGCTAAAGCTGCCGCGTCTGGCTAAGAAGCTTCGAGTCGTAATCGCCTGGACGCTCGATCTTTTCTTCGGGCGAGACATCACGCAGATAATCACTTTGCGCGATGTGCAAGACCTTAGCGATCGACTGGCTCGGGTTCGAAACCGAACAAAACAATCTGCGTTGATCGAGGCGGAATCGGCATTCGACACTTCGGCCCACGATCAGCCATAATCAGTTGATGAAACGGTTTCGTAGCTGTCTCATGAATGGTAGGGATCCCGTAGTTGCGGGAAGCCGTCCGTTCGGGTTGCGCCATAACGCGGCGCGCCCGGCGGTCGCGCCCTACTTGGTCACCGCGCTGGCGATCGGCGTGTCGATTGCCATGGGTTGTTCGCGCAAGGCGGCGCAGGCCCCTGCAAACGCGCCGGAAGTACTCGTTACAACCGTCACACCACAGGATGTGCCGCGTGTGCTGGAACGCGTGGCCACGCTGGATGGCTTCATCGACGCTAACATCAACGCGCAGGTGCAGGGCTACATCGTTTCGCGCGATTATCAGGAGGGCAGTGTGGTCAAGAAGGGCGATTTGCTTTTTCAGATCGATCCCCGGCCGTTTCAGGCCGCATTGGCGCAGGCCAACGGCACTCTGGCGAAGGACAAAGCCAATCAGGTGAAAGCCGACGCCGACGAAAGACGCGCGCTGGATTTGTTTAAAAGGAAAGTGATCAGCGATCAGGAACGCGATACTGCGATTGCAGCTGCCGGATCGAGCAGAGCAAATGTCGAAGCGGATCAGGCAGCGGTCGAACAGGCCCAGTTGAATCTCGGTTATACGAAGGTGACGGCACCGATCGATGGTCTCGCTGGGTTCGCGAATAACCAGGTTGGCGATCTGGTCGGGCCAACCACGGGACCACTCACGACAGTTTCACAGATTGATCCGATCAAAGCTGTCGTGACTGCGGGCGAAGGGCCGTTCACGGATTTCGTTTCGCGCCATCCTGACGCAACTGAGCGCAATGCTTATATAAAGAGCCTCGACTTCGACTTATTCCTCGGCAACGGCGAGCTGTATCCGCGGAAAGGAAAATTTTATGCGCTTGATCGCAGCCTGGATCCGAAGACTGGATCGATCCGCTACTATGTGACGTTTCCGAATCCGGGAAACATTTTGCGGCCGGGACAGTTCGGAAAGGTGCGTTTCGTCGCCGATATGAAGAAAGGCGCGATGGTGATTCCGCAGGAAGCGGTGAACGAATTGCAGGGCAACTTTCAGGTCGCGGTTGTCGATGAAAATAACAAGGTCAGCATTCGTCCGGTGAAAATGGGTGAGCGCATCGGCGCGATGTGGGAAGTTACCGAAGGTTTGAAGCCCGGGGACAAAGTTGTCGTGCAAGGCCTCCAAAAAGCGCGCGAAGGAGCGACAGTCATCGCAAAAGACTGGACTCCTCCCGCCGACGCGTTGGTTTCAAAAGCTGACCAGCAAAAGAAGCCCTAGGAAATGTCCGAGTTTTTCGTCAGGCGGCCCATTGTCGCCATCGTCATCGCGATTTTGATGACGCTCATTGGCGGCGTTTGCATGCTCGCGTTGCCCATCGCGCAATATCCGCAAATCGCGCCGCCGGAGATTCAAGTGCAGACGCACTACACCGGCGCGGACGCGCTGACCGTCGAGCAATCGGTCGCGGCTCCAATCGAGCAGCAGATGAGCGGCGTCGACAACATGAATTACATGTATTCGATCAACGCCAACAGTGGCGACATCCGATTGATCGTGGATTTCGACATCGCGACGGATCCGAACATCGATCATGTGCTGACGCAGCTGCGCGTCTCGCAAGCACAGTCGCAATTGCCCGCCGACGTGAACAACTACGGCGTGACCGTTAAAAAATCGACAACGGCGCCGCTGATGTTGATTGCGTTGTACTCGCCGAAAGGAAGCTACGACGGAGTTTTTCTGGCCAACTACGGCTACATCAATCTGTTCGATCAGCTGACGCGCGTTCCTGGGATCGGCAATGTCCAGATATTCGGCGCGGGCCAGTATGCAATGCGGCTTTGGGTGAAGCCCGACCAGCTCGCGAAGCTCGGCATCACCGTTCCCGACATTATTACCGCGGTGCAAAAGCAGAACACGGTGAACCCGGCCGGTCAGGTCGGCGGCGAACCGATTCCCAGTGGACAGAAATTCACCTACACGGTGCGGGCGCAGGGGCGATTGCAAACTCCGGAGGAATTCGGCGAGATTGTTGTTAGGGCAAATCCCGATGGCTCATTCGTTAGGGTGAAAGACATCGCGCGCATTGATCTCGGCGCGCAGACTTACAACTTGAAGGGACGGCTGAACGGCCAACCTTCGGCAATCCTCGCCTGTTACCAGCTGCCGGGCACCAATGCGGTCAAAGCGGCGCAAGGCGTTCGCAAATTAATGGCGGAAGCGAAGCAACGTTTTCCCGCGGACATGGATTTCGCCGTTTCGCTCGATCAAACGCTTTCGGTAACTGAAGGATTGCACGACATCGTTAAAACGCTCTTCGAGGCACTCGCGCTGGTCGTTATCGTCGTATTTATCTTCCTGCAAGGGTGGCGGGCTACGCTGATTCCATTGTGTGCGGTTCCGGTATCGTTAATCGGAACATTTGTGCTGTTCCCATTGTTTGGGTTCTCGATCAACACGCTCTCGCTCTTCGGTCTCGTGCTCGCGGTCGGCCTCGTTGTCGATGACGCAATCGTCGTGGTCGAAGCCGTTGAGCGTCACATCGAAGAAGGAATGTCGCCGCGTGAGGCGACGCTTCAGGCAATGCGCGAAGTCTCGGGCCCGGTGATCGGCATCGCGCTCGTGCTTTCCGCCGTTTTCATTCCGACGGCGTTTCTTCCCGGGATTACCGGACGTTTGTATCAACAGTTCGCCCTTACGATCGCGATCTCGGTCATCTTATCCGCGTTCAACGCGCTTTCGCTCAGTCCAGCGCTTTCATCGTTGTTGCTGCGGCCGCGAAAGAAAACGCGCGGTCCGCTGGGCTGGTTTTACGATCGGTTCAATCGCGTGTTCGGCAGCGCGACCCATGTTTACGTAAATTGGTCGCGCCTGGCCATTCGAAAAGCCGTGCTAAGCTTCGCATTTCTTGCCGTTTTCGCAGCCGGTGCGGGACTGTTTGGATCGCGATTGCCGAGTGGATTCCTACCGGAAGAAGATCAAGGCTACGTTTTTCTCGCGCTTCAGTTACCCGACGCATCGTCACTCGAACGTACCGACCAGACTGCGCGCAAGATCGAAGACATTCTCAGCAAAATTCCTGGCGTTCAGTACACGACCAGCGTCGTCGGATTCAGTTTGCTCAGTCTCGTGCAAAATACTTACAGCGCGTTTTTCTTCGTCACCTTCAAGCCCTGGAGCGAACGGACCAGGCCAGAAGAAAAATACACGGCCATCAAAGCGAACATTAACAAACAGCTCGCCGGTCTTACCGAAGGTCTCGCCTTCGCGTTTCCGCCGCCGGCGATTCCGGGCGTGGGCACTTCCGGCGGATTCCAATTCATACTGGAAGATCGTGCCGGCAAAGACGTTGCCTTCCTCGCACAACAAGTGAAAACATTTGTCGACGCGGCGCGTAAACGACCGGAACTCGGTACACTGATACCGACATTTCTGCCGAACGTTCCGCAGGTCTTCGTCGATGTCGATCGTGACAAAGTGATCAAACAGGGGATCGATCTCGGCCAGGTTTACCAAACGCTTCAGACATTCATGGGCGGCTTTTTCGTGAATTACTTCAACCGGTTCGGTCGCACATGGCAGGTTTACATAGAAGCGGAAGGCGATTACCGCACCGACGCGAAAAACGTCGGCCAGTTCTTCGTGCGTAACGCAAACGGTGATGCTGTGCCACTTGACGCGATCTCCACCATCAAAGACATCGCCGGCCCGGAATTCACTTTGCGGTACAATGAATATCGCTCGGCTCAAATCAACGGCTCGGCCGCGCCGGGCTACAGCTCGAACCAGGCGATGGCGGCGCTAGAAGATGTCTTCCGCCAAACGATGCCGACCGACATGGGCTACGATTACCTCGGCATTTCCTATCAGGAAAAGAAAGCGCAACAAGGCGTCTCGCCGACGGTGGTATTTGGAATGTCGCTCATATTTGTTTTCCTCATTCTCGCCGCGCTCTACGAAAGCTGGTCGCTGCCGTTCAGCGTCTTGTTAGGCACACCCGTAGCGGTGCTCGGCGCGTTCGCGACACTTTGGCTGCGCGGAATGGAAAACAATATCTACGCGCAGATCGGATTGATCATGCTCATTGGTCTCGCCGCAAAGAACGCCATCTTGATCGTCGAATTCGCCAAGGACGAATACGAAAAGGGCAAACCACTGCTCGACGCGACCTTGGAAGGCGCGCGTTTGCGTTTACGTCCGATCCTGATGACTTCCTTTGCATTTATTTTTGGAATGCTGCCGTTGTGGTTCGCCAGTGGTTCTGGCGCAGTCGCACGGCGCATCCTCGGCTCGACGGTGATCGGCGGAATGATCGCAGCTTCGGCGATCGCAATTTTCCTTATCCCAGTGACATTTTATGTGATCGAGCGACTCTTCGCCGGTCGAAAAGAAAAAACGCCGGTGCAACAGGTCGCCAAACCACAGCCCCAGCCTGAGCCCGCGATCAAGGTCTAGGTTGGAACGCGGCGCTGCCCAGCGCCGCGTCTTGATCTTAAAGCGGGAGGGCATCCGTTCCGCCTAACCCCCGATCTCGTTTAACTCTTTGATTGCGTCGTCAGGCAGTTGGAGTCCCGCACCAGCCACATTCTCTCTTAGGTGCTCGATAGACGATGTTCCGGGTATGAGCAGAATGTTCGGGGAGCGTTGCAGCAGCCACGCCAAGGCGACACCCATTGGGTTGGCCTTTAAACGGGCAGCGACCCTCGACAGCGTGTCGGACTGCAACGGTGAAAAGCCACCGAGGGGGAAGTAAGGCACGTAAGCAATTCCTTGTTCGGCAAGAGAGTCGACGAGCGAATCATCCTGCCGATTGGCGATGTTGTAGAAGTTCTGTACGCAGACAACCGCCGCGATCGATTGCGCCTCGGCGATTTGCTCGGCGCTGACGGTACTTACCCCGAGGTGCTTTATCAGACCCTCTTCCTGCATTTCAGCGAGCACGCTGAATTGCTCCGCTATCGAACCTGGCTCCGGTGCATCGAGGCCACCGACTCGCAGATTAACCACATCGAGTGCGTCGAGACCGAGATTGTGGAGGTTGTCATGAACGGCTCGGCGGAGCTCGTCTGGAGCGAGTGCTTTGAGCCAATTTCCCTTCGCGTCCCGTCGCGCGCCGACTTTGGTGACGATCCGTAACTGCTCTGGATATGGATGCAGCGCTTCTTTGATAAGTTGATTGGTTATGTGCGGTCCATAGAAGTCGCTGGTGTCAATGTGATTGATGCCGAGCCTAACAACTTCGCGCAGGACGGCGAGTGCACCGTCGTGGTCTGCGGGCGGCCCGAATACATGCGGCCCAGCGAGCTGCATGGCGCCGTACCCCATGCGTGTCAGGACCAAATCATCTGCGAGCTTGAATGTGCCTCCGGGTAGCGCTGTGGACTTCATATTCTTCCTCCTGATTTTCGTATTTGACTGTTGTGACTTACGCTCCCAGGCCGGCGCGCTGCAATGGAACGTTCGTCAGTAACATTTGTCTAATCCATGGGAGCCCGAAGTAGTGAACGGCAAATCAAACGGGCCGACCGATGGGATCCAAATGCAATGAATAAAAGAGTTCAGTTGATTCTCAACGGCAAAGCGGGCGGCAACGACGCGCTCCAGACAGCGGTTGCTCGGCAACGAGCGATCGGGCATACCATTGAAGTAAGAGTCACTTTGGAAAAGGGAGACGCGCGACGGTTTGTGGCGGAAGCAGGCGAAGTGGATCTGGTGATTGCTGCTGGAGGTGATGGCACCCTTAACGAAGTAGTTCACGGTTTAATGGATCTTTCCACAGCCGCGCGACCCGCAGTCGGAGTGGTGCCTCTAGGGACAGCGAATGACTTTGCTACCGCGTGCGGTATTCCGCATGATCCGGAAGAGGCGCTGGCGCTCTGCATGGAAGGGAAAGCGGCACCAATCGACATCGGCAAAGCTAATGAACATTGGTTTTTGAACGCAGCCAGCATTGGCTTCGGCGCCGAAATCACAGCGACAACGCCACCCGAGCTAAAAAACCTGCTTGGTCCTGTCGCGTACGGTGTGATGGGTGCGATTCTGGCAATGAACGTTCATCATTATCGAGGGACACTCAGCTTGCCGGATCGCGAAATCACCGGCAGCGGACCGGTGGCGATCGTCGGCAATGGGCGTCAGGCAGGCGGCGGTCTCGAAGTCACTCCGCGAGCATGCGTCGACGACGGTTTGCTGGACGTTCTCGCGGTTCGTGATATCCCGGCGCTGGCGTTGCTCACCGCAGCGCGCGAGTTACAAGAGCTGTCACCGGATGGCGAGTATATCAACTATTGGCAAACTCCTTGGGCCGAGGTCCACACCGAGGACGCGATTCCAGTCAATCTGGATGGCGAGCCGGTGCAGTTTTCGAGCGTACGATATGAAGCGGTGCCGAGCGCGATTCGCCTTATTGTTCCGCCGGATTGTCCATTATTATCGGCGCAACCGTAAAGACGTGCGAGATGAAAACATTTGATAACAAAGGAAGCGGTTCCCATGCCGCAACAGTTTGCCTTGGCTGATGTGAAATTCGATGCAGGGACCCCAATCACACGAGAAGCAAAATGTCGCCGCCACTCGTTGGATAGCTAACGCGACTATCGCAGTGCTGCCCGTGCTCGCCTGTTTCCTGGGCGGCGGCACTCAAAAGTGGGAAGAGGGATTTATCATCACGCTTCTCGCGCTCTACCTGTTGGTGCGACCGCCTCGGTTTTCGCTCGGCGCGTTCGCGAACGTCGTTCTTCTTACTCTCTTTATATTGGTGGCAGTCGCCTTTTCCCGGCCCGCTGGTTTTTCCAACCCGAGTGGCGTGCAGCACTTGTTAATGATTTCGGAATTCAGCTTCCATCGACGCTCACTCCGCAGCCCTGGATCACGCTGGGCTATCTGGTTAGCTTCGCTGCCGGACTGAGTTGGCTCTATATCATCTCCACGCAAGATCTGCAGCTTCGCGAGGTGCGCTTTCAACTGCGCTTGTTTACCAGTGGAATTGCGCTCTTAGCCGCAATATGCATCGCCCTTTACCTCGCACGCACCACATTTTCATTCTGGCACAACGACCAAAATTTCGGTCCATTTCCGAATCGGAATCAAGCCGGGACTCTTTTCGGGCTCGCCGCGATCGTGATTCTTGCGTGCGCTCAGGACGATCTTCGCAAGCGAAGAAAACGGTGGATCGTCTGGATCCTCGCGCTGGTCCTGATCGGGGCAGCGATCATTTTGAATTCTTCGCGCTGTGGAATCGCAATCCTCATGGCGGGCAGCGCATTTTGGCTGGGCGCGTTGGCGTTCCGACAACGCTCTCCCTGGCGACTCGCGCTTGGAATCTCTCTTTTTCTTCTTCTTTTGCTACTCACGGCGCTGTTGCTTTTCGGAGCGCAAACACTTGAGAGATTTCATCTTCACGATTTCGGCAGCACCGGCATCGCATCGAATCTCCGGTGGCAAATTTTTCATGACACGTTTCGACTCATTCGTAATTCGCCCTGGTGCGGAATCGGTTTTGGAAATTTCGAATCGATCTTTGCAATTTTTCGTGACGCTTCCCTCGGCGGCGCGCGAGCCTTGCATCCGGAAAGCGACTGGCTTTGGCTTTGGACTGAACTCGGCTGGCCAGCCGTGGTGCTGATCATCGTCGGTATCGTGCTGCTTGCCAGTCGAGTTTTCCCACTGCGTTCGGGAACCAACCAAGGTTATCGTCTCGCCGCGCTTATCGCAGTGCTCCTGTTTGCGATCGATGGGATTGTCGATGTTTCCGGGCACCAGGTCGGTACGGCGTTTGCGGCAGTATTTTTGGTTGGGCTCTCAGCGCATCGGCCGCTCTCTCTAAAAAGGAGCCGGTGGACGTCGATCTTATTTCGTTTTGTTGGGTTGGTACTACTTGCCGCGGGCCTGTCATTGGTTGTCGCCGCCCACGGTGAAAAACTTCTTCCCGGCTCAGTCGGTGTTTCCAGCGCGAAGCAATTGTCGGCGGTAGCCGATACCGAACTCAGCTTTAGTGAAACAGTTGCACTGACAACTAGCGCGCTTCGATGGGCGCCGCTCGATTGGGAACTTTATTTAGAGCGCGCGGTCGCAGAGGTCGACCTCAAACAGACGAAAAACGCAGTCGATGACTTCCGCCGGGCGCGCTTTCTGGAGCCGATCGCTTATGAAGTTCCGCTGGCCGAAGGAAATGCTTGGCTGCCGTACGATCCAGTTTTGGCCGTAGAAGCCTGGCGTGAGGCGCTACGCAGAGCCGGACCTCTGCGGCCGCGAGTCTACGCAAGCATGCTGAGCGACGCTTCGCTCAGGAGTCCAGAAGTCAGCCCGATTCTAGAGGCGATTGGACTTAAGGAACACGATTTAGCCCTACCCTATCTCAGCCGCATTTCCGGTGCTCGTTTCAATCGCGCTCTCGCGCAACTGTTGAGAAATGATCCGGACTTACGTTCGTTCGGTGAAACAGAAAAACTCGCGCTATTCGCGTTTTGGTCCGAACGCGGCGATCCCGAGGAGATTTCCCGAGCCGTTGAAGAGCATCCCGACTGGCTTCGTTATGCTTGGCTTGGCGTGGCGAAATACAAAGCCAGCAAGAATGATTTTCGCGCCGGCTATGAGTTGACCCAACGATACGGTGAACCGGTCGCGCTGCCGCGAGTCGCCACAAATTTCTCTCTTCAAGATTTGGAAAAGCGTGTCCAAGCCGCGCCCAATAACTATGCCATTGGTTACGAACTTTATCGCGCGCAGATGCAGAACGGTCGCATTGATGATGCGCTCCTTACAGCCCGTCATTTTAGCGAACGGCGAAACTCACCGGGCTATTTTCATTTCTTGGAAGCGCAATGTTGGGCCGAGAAACAAAATTGGGAGCGCGCTTGGAATGCATGGCAGGTCTTTCAGGCCGCGCAGGCACCAGCAGCGAAGTAGATTTTTCGCTGATTGACGAACGTGACGTGACTTGCCTGGAAACGGATGTAATCGGAAGATCAGACACACAGATAGAAAGGAAACGTTATGGCCAGGAAAGATAAATCTACAGATTCAGTCTACAGAGTAACGGAAGTAATCGGCACGAGTGCGCAATCCTGGGAGGATGCGGCAAAGAATGCGGTTGGTACCGCCGCTGGTACGCTACGGGACCTGCGCATCGCCGAGGTTGTGAAGATGGATGTGAAGATTGAGGACGGGAAAGTGCTCGAGTTTCGAACGCGCTTACAACTGTCCTTTAAGTACGAAAGCTAGTCCGAATCTACAAGCGGCGCGTTCACACCTAATCCTGCTTTCCGAATCACCAAGCATGGATGTAATTGGATCATCATTATCCTGCAGATCTACACGATCATTCACACGCTCATTAGCCTCGTTGCATTTGTTACTGGCCTCATTGTTGTGTTTGGAATGCTCGGTCGCGAGAAGCTCGATGTCCTGGACGAAATGGTTCCTCATCACAGCTGTCGCGACAACTATCACGGGATTCTTTTTCCCGTTTCATGGTTTAACGCCGGCGATCGGTCTGGGCATCATATCGCTGCCGTTCCTCGCACTTACGATCTTCGTGCGTTACCCAAAACATCTCGCCGGGCCGTGGCGCTGGATCTACGTCATAGGCGCCGTGATTTGTCTCTACTTTAATCTTTTTGTCGTAGTGGTACAGGCGTTCGAAAAATCCCGGCGCTGCATGCGCTGGCCCCGACGCAGACCGAGCCTCCATTTAAACTTACGCAGCTCATTGTCCTCCTCGTTTCCGCTCTACTCGCAATCGTTGCTGCGATCCGATTCTACCCCGAGCTGCGCGTCACTAGCAGCTGAATGACAAGATCGACATCGTAGTCTGATGGAAAACAAAATTCGTGGACTTCACCACGTTACTGCGATCGCCAGCGATCCGCAGCGGAACCTCGATTTCTATGTCGGACTTCTCGGTCTGCGGTTCGTCAAACGCACGATCAATTTTGACGATCCTGGAAGTTATCATTTTTATTTCGGCGACAACCGCGGCACGCCAGGCACGATTCTCACATTCTTTCCGTGGCCGGGCGCGCACCGCGGAATTCGCGGGACCGGCCAGATCGAGGCGACGGCGTTCGCGATTTCACGCGACTCGATTGGTTACTGGGTCGAACGTTGCAAGCAGCAACACGTCACTGCCGAGAAGGTCCCTCGATTTGGCGAAGAAGCGATTCGATTCACTGATCCGGATGGACTTCTGCTTGAGTTAATTGCTTCGAATTCTCTGCCCGCAGTTGAGCCATGGCCGGACAGTCCGATTCCGGCAGAGAATGCGATCCGCGGATTTCACAGCGTGTCGGCCGCGGTCGAGGGTTACGAGAGTACTGCGCGATTACTCACCGATAGTTTTGGTTATCATTTGATCGAGGAATCGGGAAACCGATTCCGCTTCGCGTCGCCGGAGGAGACGGCGCCCGGCAGGATCATTGATCTCCTCTGCATGCCAGACACCGGCATGGGCCGGGTCGCGGCGGGTTCGGTGCATCATATTGCCTTTCGCGCAAAGGACGAAGCCGAACAGCTGAAGTGGCACGAACATCTCGTAGATCTCG
>QHNR01000178.1 GCA_003218475.1 Verrucomicrobiota bacterium
ATCACGCGGCACGCTCGTCCCGCTGAAGCGCGGATACTTTACCTTCGAAAACATTCCGTGCAGCGCGTGCCCGAACTCATGGAACGCGGTGCGCACCTCATCGTAGGTGTGTCTGAACCCGTTGTTCGAATGGATCGGTGGATTTCCTTTCGTCTTCCACCGTTAGTTTCGCAGCTTGTCCACCAGTCTTCCTGAAGAACTGCATGTTGCGCTGGTCGATCAGTGCGCCCAATTCGGCGGCGCTCATTTCTCCAACAGGTTTGGACTGTGCGTTCCTGTAAGCCGCCAGCTTGGTTTGTTTTGTTTCTTCGTCATCCTGCTCGGTGACGCCTGCCGCCTTCGCTTCCTCTGCGGCTTTTTCCTCATCCGTCTTTTCCTTTTTCGGCGGCGGCGGGAACGGGAATCCGCCTTCAGCGAACATCTGCTTAAATCCTGCGGTGATTCCGGCTACGATGCCTTGTGTTAGTTGTGTTAGTTCTTCAGGTTTCATTGACGTATCCTTTTCGGAGTTGGCGTTTCTATTGTCTTCGCCCACCGAGAAAAGTCCGGTGGGATTTGCTGCTGGCAGGTCCACTATGGTTGCCGCAAAAATCTCGCTGCATCGCGCAAACTTGTTGCCTTCCACTTCCTCATCCTCACCTGAGAACTCAATGGACAGGCCAATGTTCTGCGGTGTGTCTTCCGCCAATTCGAATAAGAACTCGCGGACTTCCTGTGGGACGTTCCTATACAACTGCAGGTCGCCTACGGTCTTTCCGTCAGTAACATGAATACTGGCGGCTGGAATGTAACCAGCCAGCGTTCCAGCACCGTGCGTAAACGTGGTAGGATTGAACTTAACACGAAGACCGTCCTTGTATTGCTTCGCGCAATCGCGAACGGTTTCCAGTGTTTTCTGATCGACTACCTTGTCGTGACCGCGTGCTTCACCAAGTGCGATCAGTGAAACACCCTTGATGACACCCTTTTCGCGATCTACCCTTGCACCTGAAAGCGTCAGGCGGGAAACAAACTTAATCACTCATCAAGTTCTCTTTTGGGTATCTGGTTCACAGTTAATAGGGTTTTTACGGCAACTGTCCATTCTTGTCCAGATTTTTTCTTCAAGAACTTTCCGAGTTGGTATCGCTGGCGATACTTTTCAAGAAATCCAGCGCATCCGGCTGTAACAATTCCGCTGCCTCATCCGCAGTGATCTGCGTGCCGCCGCGTTCCATTACTTCGCTTCGTGTTATAGGACGCGGAGCGCCATTGTTATTAGGTTCAAACACCCATCCTCGTTTGTCCGCCTTAACAACACCCAGTAAGTCTAAAGGGTAGTGCGGTATTTCGAAGAACGCTATTACGCCCGGTATTAGCTTTAATAACTCCGATCCATCCATACTTGTTAGGCCACCTTACGCTTTACTTTGACGGTAGTAAAGTGCTGTTTCATTAGTTCGTCCAATTCCTTCACCTTATCGTTCTCTGCTGCTGTTAATTCCCGTCTTTCGTTATTAGCGTTGCGTATAATAAACTGTTTCTGTTCATAAGGACCGTGAGTCTGGTTAGTCATCTCATGCACTCCCTCAGTCATCACGCTCAATTCTCTTTCTCGACCGTCGATCACCGGATAGAACTTGTAATCTGTGAAACCTGACGTTAGGTCTTTTGTTTCTTTAACACGCCAGTCAGGATGGTTCTTTTTAATGTCAGCCGCCATTGCCTCTAAATGCTCATCGTCCCTTGTGCGTGAGCAAGGTTGGCTCGCCGGGCGGCGGCTTTGGTATGTTGAGATGATTGGCAACGACCGGCTTGGTCGCGAACAGATCGCTTTGCTGCACGTATGCGTTCATCCACGCACCCGCCGCGTTTCGATGGACGAGCGTAGTAGTCGCCGAGGAACAACGCCAGCGGTTTGCCGTCGCGATCGTAAACTTCGAATACGCGCACGTCCGGCTGATAAACGGGAATGTCATGCCGCTCCTTGAAGGTGAGACCGTAAAGTTTCCCGGCGGCGAAAAATACGCCGTCGAGGATGACGTGATTCAGCTCGTAGTACGGCCGCAGCTCCGATTCGTCGAAGGCGTAACGCGCCTTACGGACTTTCTCGGAATAAAAAGCCCAATCCGCGGCGCCGACCTGAAATCCGCCGTTTTCTTCATCGACAAGCTTTTGCATGTCGGCTGCTTCGCGCCTGGCGTTTGCGACTGCTGGCGGGGCGAGATCGCCGAGAAGTTTGTTCACGGTCGGAACGTCGTGCGCAGTTTGGTCTTCGAGCTGATACGCGGCCCAATTCGCATAGCCGAGCAGCTTCGCTTTGTCCGCTCGCAACTGCGCTGTTCGCATCACGACGTTGCGCGTGTCGAACTCGCCGCCTTTGCTGTTGCGCGCGAGCGATGTCTGCATGATGCGCTCGCGCAATTGTCGATTTTGCAACGAGCCGAGCAGCGGCTGGCCAGTTGTATTCTGCAATTGAATCACAAACTTGCCTTCCTTGTGTTCAGCTTTGGCCGCGTTAATCAGGCTGGCCATTTGGTTATCCGAAAGACCTGCCAGATCTTCTTTGCGATCGACCACGATCGATGACGCGTTCTTTTCCTTGAGAACATTTTGTTCGAACTGCGTCTGCAGTGTTGCAAGTTCGGCGTTGATCTTCTTCAGCTTTTCCTTGTCCGCGTCGGAAAGTTGCGCGCCAGCGCGGACGAAATCTTTGTAATATCGCTCCAGCAGATATGCGGACTCGGGATCGAGCCCGAGTCCGCCACCGGACGGATTCGCTGCGGCGAACTTATCCCGATGGTCGTAAAGCTCCTTGAGGCGCGCGAACAATTTGCCGTTGAGATGAATGGCGTCGCGATGGGCGGAAAGCTTCGGCGCCGTCTCCGTCTCGACCTTCTGCAACGTCGGATTCGTGTTGCAGGCGTTGAGGTTTGAAAACGTGCGCTCGGCGCGATCGAGCAAACGCCCGGTGCGCTCCAGCGCGACTACGGTGTTCTCGAATGTTGGCTTTGCGGAATTGTTCGCCACCACTTCAACCTCCTTGAGCTGCTCGCGCATGCCCGTCTCCATTGCTGGGGCGAAGTGTTCGTCTTTGATCTTGTCGAACGGCGGGACGTGATAGGGGAGCGCGCTTTCGTTGAGCAATGGGTTGTCTTCGACGTCAGAACGTTGGGCGGGTGACATTTGCGCGATGACAGAGATAGCTGCGACGTGTGTGATTGCCAGGACTCCACAGAGTGCGGACTTGGTAGTTATCGATTTCACGAGTGAATGGAACTGAAGGCGCATGTTCGGATTTTCCGCGCGCTCGCGCTGCACGGCAACTGCGATTACGATCGGGCACAAGCATGAAGCGTTTCCTCGCAGTCTTGCTATTGCTAGCATCAATCTCAGTCGCAGCCACGGACGCTGCACCAAGCTTTGACGACAAGGCGGCCGAGCGGTTCGCGAAATTGGCCCTCGCGTGCGTCGCAAAAGAATACCCAAATAAAATCAGCCATGTGCTGAACAGCGATGCAGACGTGGCGCCGCCGAGCAAGCTCACCCCCGCATTTTACGGTTGCTACGACTGGCATTCGTCAGTCCACGGGCATTGGCTGCTTGTGAGATTGCTGCGCACGTTTCCAAATGGATCGTTTGCCGCAGCGGCGCGCGATGCGCTTCGAAAAAGTCTGACTGCTGAAAATATGAAGCAGGAAGCTGCTTATATTCGCGGGGAAGGTCGCGCCAGTTTTGAACGCCCGTACGGACTCGCCTGGCTACTGCAATTATGCGCCGAGCTGCGCGAGTGGGATGATGATCAGGCGCGTGAGATGGCGACCAACCTGCGTCCACTCGAAGATGCCGCGGAGGACCGATTGAAAAACTGGCTGCCGAAACTTTCGCACCCAGTGCGAATCGGTGAGCACGACCAAACAGCGTTTGGACTCGGTCTGATACTAGACTACGCGCGCTCGACAAAAAACGATTCTCTCGCCAGACTGGCCACTGATTCAGCGAAGAAATTCTTCTTCTCTGATAAGGATTGTCCGCTCAATTACGAACCTTCCGGTGAAGATTTTCTCTCACCATGCCTCGGCGAAGCCGACGTGATGCGCCGCGTTTTGTCACAAGAGGAATTTGCGAAATGGCTCAAGGATTTCCTGCCGCAAATTCCCACAACGCCTTCAGGCAGCGAGGCGGCTACAGCGAACTGGTTGTCTGTGACGGTCTCGCCCGATCCGAGCGACCCTAAGCTCGCGCATCTCGATGGACTAAACTTAAGCCGCGCATGGATGCTGGAGGGAATCGCCTCAGCGCTTCCTGCGGGCGATTTGCGCCGGCACGCGCTGACCGCGGCGGCTGATGAGCATCGCCGCGCAGGGCTCGCCGCAGTCACAGGCGCGCACTACGAAGGCGGACATTGGCTCGGGAGCTTTGCCGTCTATCTCACGACGCGGCGCGGCATCCAAAAATGAGGAGCCGCAGTTTCTCCTCACTCACCACCGGCTCGCGAAAGCTTTCGGAGTTAGCCTTGGCAAAGGCGGCGAGCCGCGGAATGGCGCTTAGAAGCAGCGCAGCTTTGATTGGCCTCGCCTATCTACACATTTTCAAGTCCGCGGAGGGTCCAGAGATCGTCTGCCAGGTTGTCGTTCGAGATGTAATCGTACGGCATTGTGAAATAACCCTTCGTACCCCAGTCCGCCCCCCAGGAGTTGCGTACAAGGACACGCTCGGCTGAGTCGTCATAACCCACGGCCATTACGGCGTGGCCGCCCATTTGTTTTTCGCTGGGCTCAGGCAGATTCAACTTGCCGGTGCGTGCAACTTCATCCGCGTCGAATGCTTCATAAACCGAGAAACCGAAAACGAATGGGTAACCTTCGGCAAGGCACTGGCGCATCTGCTGCAAACTGATGATGCGATGATAAGAGGTAACCTGATGATCGGACGCCTCTTTGTAGCACGCAGCTGGCGGCTTGTTTGTGAACTTCGCAATCTTGTAAGGCCATTTTTTCTCGCTGCACACGCCAAGCTTCACGAGCGTTTTAACGCCGTCGCGAATCATCGCGCCCGCGTCGTCATTGATCGTCCCTTCCATCGCGCGTTCATTGTAGTAAACAAACAGCCTACTCAGATTGGTAACCTTGTGACCCGCTTTTCTTTTGAGGAATTCCAGGTTGCCCACTAACGCGTTGGCTGTGCAACTGCCGAGTTGCCCCTGGTCTTCGACCCGGGAACAGTAGCG
>QHNR01000179.1 GCA_003218475.1 Verrucomicrobiota bacterium
ATACAGGACGACGATTTTCCACAGGCTATTGACGTGCTGAAAGACGCAATCAAGGCGAATCCGAATAATGCCGAGCCTTATCAGCAACTCGCTTTTATTTATGCGAGGTATCTCAAGAAAACAGACCAGGCGATCGATTATGCCAACCGAGCGATCGCACTAAATCCAGCAGACGTGGAAGCTTACCAGCGCCTGGTCGAAATCGAAATTGCAGCCGGACAAGAGAAGAAGGCGCTCGAAGCTCTGGATCGTGCCACCAAAGTTCGCAGTAGCGATCCCAATTTCTGGATGCACCTCGGAAAGCTTTACGTGGCTATTCTTTTCAAGTCTGACTCGCAGCCGAAACCGGACGAATTGAAAAGGGTCAATGAGATTTTCAAAAGAGCAGCCGAACACGCCGGAGACGACCCTGCGATCCTCAAGGACGTAGCAGACTATTACGCGGCATCCCAGCAATTGAAGGAAGCGATCCCGCTTTATCTGCGAGTTCTGGAACTCCAACCAGAGGACGCAAATGCGCGAGAGAAATTGGCGACGGGCTTTATTCTGACGAATCAGCGCGGCAAAGCTGTCGAGATGCTTGAGCAAATCATCAAGGAGCACCCCGACAAATATCAGCCCTACGATCTCCTGGCGCAGGTACTGGATGACGAAGCGCGATCATTGCAGCGCGCAAACCGCATTGACGAAGCAAAAGCGAAGTTTGCAAAAGTCGCCGCGAATTATGAGCAAAGCCTGTTGATAAATCCAAACCACGCCAGCACCTATTTGCATTTGGCGGCGTTGCTTGTCGGACCGCTAAAAGACCCAAGCCGGGGGGTACAATTGTTGGCAGACGCTCGGCACCGATTTCCCGGCGCACCTGAGATTGTTTACTACCTGGCGATCGCTCAGCGCGAGGCGAAGCAGAGCCAGCAAGCCGTGGCAACTTTCGAGGAGGCGTTACACGAAGCGCAGCTCGATCAAGATGACGATGTAGTAAATGCCAAGTTTTACTTCAATTACGGAGCGGCGGCCGAGCAAGCTGGTCTGTACGAAAAAGCGGCTGATTTGCTTCGCAAGTCAATTGCGCTTGATCCAGCTAATTCGGCAGAGGCATGCAACTACCTGGGCTACATGTGGGCGGATCACAATATGAATCTCGATGAAGCTGAGACCATGATCAGGCGCGCCCTCGAGGGCGAACCAAACAACGCGTCGTATCTGGACAGCCTTGGTTGGGTGGAATTTCGAAAAGGGAAATTTGATCAGGCATTGACCGATCTGCTTCGCGCTGCAAAAGGCGCGGAGCACGACGATCCGGTTGTATTTGAACATATCGGGGACACTTATTTGAAATTGAATCGCATGGCGGACGCATTGGCTGCCTGGCAAAAAGCGCTGACACTCGACCCGAAAAACAAAAACCTTGCGGAGAAGCTCGAGGACACCAAAAAGAGGATCAGCAAGGAGTTGCCCAAAACCAATCCGACGTAGTGACTGCTATCAAGACAAGATGTCGAACACTGAACATCGAGCGCCGAACCTCCGAGCCTAATCCGCTCGGCCACGCGATCATTCGACGCTGGATGCTCGAAGTCCGATGTTCGGCGTTGAAAACGTGACATGAAGGAATATCCCACGGCGTGGCAGCGCAAGACCATGTGGGCGGCGCTTACTGCCTGCTTTGTGGTTCTCCTTGTCATCATCGTCGGCGCTGTGATTTGGGCCGCGGCCAATGTCATTAGTTTCCTCCAGCCAATTCTGATCCCGGTAGCCATCGCCATGATCCTCACTTATCTGCTCGACCCGCTGGTGACGAAAATGTCACGCGGAGCACTGGGTCGGACGAAAGCTGTGGCTCTCGTATTCGCGATCGCGTTTTTCGCGCTGGGAGGATTCGCCGCGTGGCTCATCCCCACCGTCTCCATTCAGAGCGCGAATTTTGCGAGGCAAGTTCCCGCCTACACCGAACGGGCACGGGACTACACAGTCGATCTCATCTATCGATTCGACCACACATTCGGCTTGCTTGGCGGCGCGCACGGAAAATCTGCATCGACAAGTCTTACGAACTGGCTCATCGGCCCTGTTGCATCTCCTTCTCCTCGCGCACAGTCGACTGCCACTCCAGCCGCTTCGCCGCAAGCCTCTGCCCCCGCAACTGAAATTATTGCTCCAAGCCCCCCGAAGCTGACGACTGCTGACCGTCAGCGCATTCAGGCTTACGTAGAAAAGCAAATGCCGAAATTGGAGCAAGCGTTCCCGATCGTGCTGGGAAAGCTCTGGGACATTCTGAAGAAAAGCATCGGCGGATTTCTTGGCGTCACAGGCTTTTTGCTCAGTCTCATCCTGGTGCCGATTTATCTCTTTTTCTTGCTGAACGAAAAACCGCGCATTCAACAGCGATGGAAAGAGTACCTGCCGTTGCGCGAATCGCCCTTCAGAGATGAGGTCGCGGACGTGCTGTCAGAAATCAATCGTTATGTGACGGCGTATTTTCGAGGCCAATTACTGGTGTGTCTGGTGGATGGCATACTCATCGGGACGACGTTGACGATTTTCGGTCTCAATTTTGCGCCGCTCATTGGTGTGCTTGTCGTCATCCTGACCATGATTCCTTACATTGGGATCATCATCTGCTGGGTGCCGGCCGTTCTCATTGCAGCTTTTCAATGGGGCGACTGGACGCATCCCATGATCGTAACCGGAATTTTCATCGCGATACAAAATCTCGAAGGCATGTTTTACGCTCCGCGAATTGTCGGAAACTATGTCGGATTGCATCCGATGACGGTGATCGTATCGATCTTTGTGTGGGGTCTGCTCATTGGCGGGGTAATCGGTCCACTCCTTGCCGTACCGCTCACCGCCACAGTCAAGGTCCTCCTTGCACGTTACGTTTGGGGCCGACCTTTGAGGCAACAGGTCCTCCAATCAACTGAAGCAACTCTTCCAGTTCAAGAAACCGAGGTAGCGACTCAGGCGTAGCGCGGGCACGAACACGCTTGGGAGAAGCAGGGCGGACTGTCGCGCATCCAAACAGGGACACGAAATGGCGGAACGAATCAAATATGCCCGGCACCGAAGAGTTCGCGAGTTGTTTCTCGGTCTGGAGTCTTTCTTCCAACGGCGACTCTGGCCGGCTCGCCTCGGCGTTATAGTTGTCGTATCGGCAGTCGCTCTTTTGGTCGGTATTGTTTTGTTCAGTTACGGGTCAACGTTGTACGACGACTGGCGCCAAAGTCGTTTGCTGCGACGCGCTACTGCACTGCTACAGGAGGGAAAACTCAACAAGGCGTCACAGACGGCGCAAGAACTCGTGGCGCGCCATCCCGATTCTCTGCCAGCCCTTCACGTTTTGGCAGAAGCAGCGGAAAAACAGAATCTGCAAGAGGCCGTGAAATGGCGCGAGCAAATAGCGCGACTTCTCCCAGCCGACTTAGAGAGCCAGCTTAATCTAGCTTCCGCTGCGTTGCGCTTTGGAAAACTGGATGTTGCGCGGCAAGCGCTCGATCGCGTTCCTTCACGTGATCGGGATAGGGCAGCTTTTCACGTCGTTGCAGGCTGGCTGGCTCGTGCCCAGGGCAATTTGGCAGAGCAAGAGGAACAGTTTGCGGCCGCCGTAAAGAAAGAGCCAACCAACGATCTTTATCAATTTAATCTCGCAGCCCTGCAGATTCACTCTCGCGATGCCGAAAAAAGCGCGAAGGCGCATGATACTCTCCAGCGACTCAGCAAGTTGGCTCCTTACCGAACTGGCACACTGCGGGCATTGCTGAATGACGCGGTGGCACGCAACGACCTCATCGCGGCGGACAATTTTGCGCAGCAACTCCAAATGTCGCCGGAGGTCACGTTCGGCGATTATCTCCTTTGTCTGAACTTTTATCGGAAGCTCGACCAGAAAAAGTTTCGCTCAATCCTGGAGAGAGTGAAACCAGTTGCTGCACGCGATCCCTCCAATCTCGCATCGCTCATGGATTGGATGAATCAAAACGAACTCGCAGGAGATGTTGTCAAGTGGAGCGACAAGTTGCCGGCGGCGCAGCTAAGTTCGACGGCGACATCCGTGGAGGTGGCTGACGCCTATGCGACAGTAAAAAATTGGTCGCGCTTGAAACGTTGGACGCGCGCTGGAACGTGGGGCGAGTCCGAATATCTTCGCCTCGCATATCAGGCAATTGCCACGAGACAATCACGGCCCCGCAGCACAAATCCTAACGCCGAGTTCGAATCGCTCTGGCGTTCTGCGGAACAATTGGCGAATGAGGAGCCAGAACGTGAACTGGCGCTGGCGCGTCTTGCCTCCAAGTGGGAACTTGAGAAAGAATCCGAAGAACTCTGGTGGCGCGTCGCAGAAAATCCCCCGACGCGGCGGGAGGCGCTTGAGGAGCTTCGCCGGCTTTATCGCGGGAAGAATCAAACAGCCAAGCTTTACGACGTTCTCCAGCGCCTTCATCAGAGCTCCCCGAACGAGGCGCCGATTACAGCGGATCTCGCTCGGCTCGGTCTCAATACGGGACAAAATAAAGAGCAATCGCATCAACTTGCCAAGGAGGCATACGATCGCGCGCCGAACGAGGTTAATTGCGCTCTGACTTACGCCTTTTCCCTGTCGCGACTCGGGAGAAACGCCGAGGCTGTTAGAATCGTAGAGAGTTTGTCGCCCGAGCAATTGCACGATCCGCATGCAGCCGTTTACGTCGCGCTGTTACTGGCTCAGGCGGGCCGGATCGAAGCAGCCAACAACTACATCGCGATCGCTGACGACGAAAAGATTTACCCCGAAGAGGAAAAGCTCCTCGATGAAGCAAAAACCAACCTCGAGACTGCAGCTGCAACTCCGTCACCAATGATTTCTGCCGTTCCGGCTGAACTGAGCCCGGCGCCCACGGCTTCGCCACCCTAGTCCGTCAAGAAGTTAGGTCGCTACAATGTTCCAGCGACGCGGTGTTCGACTTGTGACTCCTGTAACTCTACTACTGTTTCGATGCAGTCCCTGGCGCTTTCTCCTCTTTCGGAATCGCCTTCGTCCATTGCACAATCTCTCCGGAATCCATGTGCACACGCTCTTCCAGCCGGGCATCACGAAATCCCCACTTTTGCACGTCCATCAAATATTGCTTGCGCGAGAGCAGCGTTCCGCGGCAGAGCCGCTTGTGTCCGCTAACAGGCTCCTCCTTTCGTAAACATCGGATTAAGTCGTCCATGACGGCTATCGGAATTCGTTCTTGCTCGCCCGGGTAAATGTAGCCGAACAAGACCAAGTGGCTGAGCAGCACACGCCAATCAGGACCGAAGCGCTGAACCAAATGTTGCCAATCGAGTTTCTCTGCGCAAGTCAACAGAATATGCGCAATATCCGCGCCATCGAACCGTTCGCGTTCCATGATGTACGCTTTCATCCAAATTGTTTCCTCAGGCGCGGCAAGTTTCACGTGCAACCCGAGCAACTGGTGATCGTGCGCCCGCTCGAACCACGAGTCATCTACCTCGCACAATCCATTGCCGGCGCGAAAAATCAGATCAACGTAATCCCGCCGGCGTCTGGCTTTAGCAAGCCAATGCGGAGACGTCACTTCTGTCTCATAGCCGGCGCGTACAAGCGCACCCAAGGCGGCGTCGACATGACGTGGCCGAATGTATAGATCGAAGTCTTTTGTTCGTCGCGAAACACCGGCGTACACCTCCACCACAAACGCGCCGCCGATTAAAAACGGGACATTCGCATTTTGAAGTGCTGCAACCGAGCTAAGATGAAAATCGTTGGGGCCGCTTTTCACCCTGGTGGCTGCTGCTCGCTTTGCAGTCATCACACATCATAACGCAATCGAAGCTCATAGCGCGCGCATAGGGGTGAGGTCGCGCGGGCCTTCACCCGAGCGTCGCGGAGCTGCGTCCTCCAATTTTCCCGTTGGAGTGGACACCGCAGCACCTGTGAAAAACGTCCATTGCGCGTCGGGATTCCGTTTCTTAAAAACAAATGGCTGAGCGACCATTACGGATCGCAGCGACTGCGGATCTCCATTACGGAAAGCATTCGCGCGGTACTTTGCATGACGCGTTTGCGGAGATTTCCCGCAGCGCGGACATCCTGCTGTTGTGCGGAGACCTTACAGATTACGGGCTTCCCGAAGAAGCCGAGGAACTCGTCGCCGATATTCGCGCTGCTGTAAGAATTCCGGTTCTCGCGGTCATGGGCAACCACGACTTCGAATCGAGTCAGCCGGAAAACATTTCTAAAGTTCTCGACGGCGCAGGTGTGAACGTGCTCAACGGTGAAGCCATCGAAATCGGTGGAGTTGGTTTCGCTGGAATCGCGGGATTCGGCGGCGGTTTCGGGCGGCGAATGCTAAACGCCTGGGGCGAACCACTCATTAAACAATTCGTCCAGGAATCTATTAGTCACGCTGTTCGTTTGGAGCAGGCGCTGGGTAAACTGCAAACCGAAAAGCGAATAGTGGTTCTTCATTATTCTCCCATCCGCGCGACGCTTGAGGGGGAAGATCCCGAGATTTATGCGTTTCTCGGGTCCAGCCGGCTGGAGGAGCCAATCAACCGATTCAAAGTGACCGCCGTTTTCCACGGTCACGCTCACAACGGCATCCTCGACGGGAGAACTTCGACCGGAATTCCGGTTTACAACGTCTCGGCACCTGCGCTTCGCAAAACAGGCAAACCGTATCGTATCGTCGAACTGTAGGAGGTCTGACATTTGTTGAGCGTCTTGAAGACAGTGGCCGTTCTCTCATTAACACCTCGCTTCAGCGAGGTGCCTCCGAAGAGCGGCGGGTGGAAACCGCTTTAGCGGTTTTGTCCCGCGCTATGAACAACTTTGGCACCCCGCTAAAGCAGGGTGTTAATGACAATCACGATTAGCGTTAAACTGGCTTCTGCGCGCGGACAGGGAACAGCTATGCGCCCAAGCTTTTCGCCGCTACCACGCGCCATGCTTCCACATCCGCGCCGCTTTGCGTGGGTGAAGTGCAGCGGACAGCTTTGAGTGAGTCGAAAATGACTTCCGAAAACGGAACCTTGATGGAATCCGCTAATTGGCGCCGGGCTGTGGCCGGCATATTTTTATAGAGCAGACTCAAATGCGGGTTGAGCTCGTAATCAGACAAGTCTTGCGCAGCGTTGCGAATGGTCTGATGCAGTTGCCGCAATTTTCTATTCATCGCGAATTGCACAAAGAGTGTTTTTATAAACTCGTCAGAGTGATTAATCCCGAGCGCCTTGAGGTCGATCGTTTGCCATTCGCCCGCGGCTTTTGAGAGCGCTTTCTCAGCCGCATTCGCATCATTTGCACCGACGTAAATCGTCAAATGCGGCTCGAAAAAAGGCGCGTCATACCGGCGCGCCAGATCCTTGATCAATCGCTGAAAAAATCTGTGCGCCAGCTCTCCCGGAATGAGCCAGTAAGCAATGACGGAAGAACGTCCCTCTATGTTAATCTTTGACGTCAGCGCGCTAGCTCCACTTCTGTAATTCAACAATATTGCCTTCCGGATCTCGCGCATACACAACCCGAAGGCTACCAACCCCATTTACTTCTGTTGTTGCAATGTTTCCCACTGCGCTGCCGCTACTCGCAATTACTGCCTGCAAGGCCTGGTCCACGTCGTCGACCGCAAATGCGATATGCGCGAATCCGCACTTATTCGCTCCCGGCAGGTCGCACCCTATCGACTGATCGTAGCTGAAAATCTCAAGTGTGGGACCATCATCGCCATAGCCAGGCAGACGCAAATGAACGCCGGTAAGATGCGCATTCGGAAGCGAGGTAAGGCTGTCGAGCCACACGCCGGACATATCGCGTTCAGGACCCGCGGGTTCGCACCCGAACACTTCGCAATAGAATCGAACTAGCCTTTTCCAGTCTCTTGCAATCAGATTTGTATGAACGTACTTGGCTCGGATTGGCATTGTTTCCTCCCTAATTTTCCTAAATACTAACGGTTTGTCTTGTTTATGCCGACGAATGTTCTGGGGACAGAGTTGAAATGTTGTTGTCTTAACCCGATGACCGGTTTCTACCGCGATGGCTTTTGCCGCACTGGCCCTGAAGATGTTGGCCTCCACACGGTTTGCGTGAAAGTTACCCGGGAGTTTCTCGATTTCTCTGTGCTCGATGGAAATGATCTGGTCACGCCGCGTCCGGAATTCGGCTTCCCCGGACTCAAACCCGGCGACAAATGGTGCGTGTGCGTGACACGCTGGAAAAGCGCCCTTGATCACAACCGCGCCGCCCCTATTGATCTTGAAGCAACCCACGCCTCCGCGCTCGAGTTCGTCACGCTGGAAGAATTAAAGGCGTACGCCTTGAAGTAACGGTACAGCGCGGTTGAATCGCAGTGAGTTTGCCGCCACGCTAACCCTGAATTGAATCTTCCCTTTAGTGTTTTCCTGGCGTTGCGGTATCTGAAGCCGAAGCGGACATTTCTGTCGATCATCACACTGATTTCTGTGCTCGGCGTAATGC
>QHNR01000180.1 GCA_003218475.1 Verrucomicrobiota bacterium
GACGCGAATCACTGCGTCATGTGAACGGCTTAAAACTCGGCGTAGCCCGATTGCATTCCTTGGCGGCGCCGGCTTGATACCGTAGGCGACCAAATGGCAATGTATCGGAGATTATTGCTGCCATTGCGGCTTTAATGGCTGAACGCTTATGGAACGATGAATATCTTATCGGTCCACGGATCTTTTGCTTTACTGCCGGATGGGTAACCGCTTACGTCGATGTATCTCCCACTCGCATCGAAGGGGCTAAAGACGTATCCGGGCTTCCCAGGCACCGCCTTAGCCGTTGGAAACATGGGTTCGGTAGAGGAGGGAGTGAGCGGGGATGGCGAGGAGCTTGGTTTTACCTGTGAGCGGCTCTTCGTTGTGCTTGATGTGCTTGATGCTCCACCGCGTTTTCTGATCGCGGCCGCTGCCGCAGATTTTCTAAGCGGCACCAAACGTACGGAAACCGGATTTGGATACAGCGAGTTGTATGCACCACTGACGGCATCGACCCCTGCCCCAATAGGCCCTCCGACCGCCATGGCAGTTCCACCAGTTGCGGACACTTTGCTTTCAACGTTTACGGTCTGGGGAACGTACCCAGCTTTGCTTACTGTAAGCGTAAAATTGTCCCGACGACTCTTCACAAACTTCGTGGGCGTGACACCTTTCTCTCCGGAGGAAAGTACGACGTTTGCTCCCGATGGCTCGCTCAACACCGTAAGCTTATCATGGGAGCCGCGAGTGATGGTGGCGCAAGACGTGATAAGGACGACCGGTAGGCACAGCAAAACGCTCCTCATCAATCGCAGCATAGTAGTCGAATTGGAAAAAAACATATCGGATTTTGGTAGTGTTCCAACGAGCTGGTCAAATTTCCGCTCCCAGCCATTTTGCAAGCGCGTACGCATTAAATCAGCGATGGAACCAAAAATCTCCGCTACTGGCCACCGTCAACCGTCACAGGCATCGCCCTTGAACACTTCGATTGCCCTCAGGCGTGAGTCGGAACCATGAGAATTGCGGCTATTCACGCTTCCACACCTCTATCCGCTGCCACCGGATTCGAAGCGCAAGAAAACGCGCATGCACGAAACTAGCGGCCAGCTCAGCGGTCTTAGTTTCTACGTCAACTTAGTACTGATCGTAGTAATGATGACGCCGGTGGCCGCCGTAGGACCGATCGCCGTCGGACCGATTGCCGTCGGACCGATTGCCGCCGTAGGACCGATCGCCGTCGGACCGATTGCCGCCGTAGCCGTAGCCGCCGTAGGACCCCTGGCCGCCAATAGCCACAGCCACCGTAGGGTAGCCGTAGCCGCCATAGGGGTAGCCGTAGCCGCCGTAGCCGCCGCCGTAGCCGTACGGAGAGTAATTCCCATAGGGGAAGAACCGTGACTGTAATAGCCGTATGGATATTCCTCGCACGCGGTTAACGTCACCGCAGCGACGCAAATTAAGAAAAACATGAATTTTGCCTTCATGCTAAACTCTTAATCGCAGCCCCCTGCGGCCTGGAGGAAGCTGTACGCGGAACCCGACTGACGCCTGACGAGCGGCCTCCTTCCGTTGAAATCAACGGAAGGTCATGAGCGAGGACGGGAAATCATCGCTGACAATCTCAAGAAAGCGGGCTGGAGTTTGGGCTATGTCTCAGCGATTGATTCTCAAGGGCGGACGTATCGGACTAAGGTCGTATATGCAGACTAGCGAAAAGCTGCAAAATCTCGTGATTCTATAGTTTCCCCAACTTCTCACAGGGCGGGGAAGGCGGCGGTGGGCTATTGGAGAAATGTAGGAACTCCAAATGAACATCCACATGGCCACGCTTCCGCGAGTCATCCAAATCCAGATCGCGCAGCCGCGCTTCTCTCGGAAATGAATTCTCCAGCGGGAAATCAGAGAAGGCCAAAACAATTAGAAAAACAGGAGTCTTACCTGGGGACGAATCCGGCGTGATACGCATCGGCAGCTTCTTTTCGGGCACCAATGCCTGCTTTATCAACGGCATCTTTGGCAACCTCACGCCCGGCACTGCAGTTTTCATCAATGCAGCCGGCCAGCTCAGCACGACCCTTTCTGCACGACGCTTCAAGAAGGACATTCAACCCATGGACAAGACCAGTGAAGCGATTTATTCGCTTACACCAGTGACCTTCCACTACAAGAGCGAGAAGACAAAGATGCCGTGCTTTGGTTTAATTGCGGAGGAGGTAGCCGCGGTAAACCCGGACCTGGTCCTGCGCGACGAGAAAGGCGAAATGTACAGCGTCCGCTACGAGCAGATCAATGCGATGTTGCTCAACGAGTTCCTCAAAGAGCACAAAAAAGTCGAGGAACAGCAGGCGAGCATTGCAGAACAGCAGGCGACCATCACGCAACTAAAGAAGGACTTCGGCGCAACGATTGCGCAGCTCACTGCGCGTCTCGATGAGCAGGCGTCTCAAATCCAGAACGTGAGCGCACAGCTTGAAGCGAGCAAACCTGCTCCGCAAGTGGTCAACAACAATCAGTAAAGCTGCGTAGCCCAAACAGCAGCAGCATTTCACAATCAGCCGTCACGTTTCAGCGCGTGGCGGCTTTTTGTTTCACGCAGCGATACGGTTCTTTGAAATCGCCCACGTGCTCGTGCGTCTCAATCACGTTGCCAGCCGCATCATAAACGCGAATCACAGCATCTTGTGAGCGGCTGCGAAACTTCGCGTAGTCAACTGCGTTGCTGACTGCGTTTGGCTCGCCATACCAAAGCCGACCGAATGGCAGCGCATCGGAAATGAGATCGACGCCGCGATGATCTGATTTCTGATTCGATCCTCCGAGCCTTTCGTCTCTGGTTACTTGTGCGTCTCTTTCACCAATCTCGCTGACACTTTGCCAGCAGAATCAAAAACAATCCGAATCGTTTGTTTGCATTCATGAGTCTTATTGGGATCTTCTGCGTCGTCCCACTCTTGGGTAGCAAGTAGCAGCAAGGTGGTTGAGTTTACCCATCGCTTGGGCTCGACACCGACTGCGAATTCCTTGCCAACATTCTTCTTATTCTTGCAATCGGAAACTTCGGGCAATTTTAGTTCTTCAAACGCATCCCCGCTGTGCCGGTAAACAGTAGTGGACCCTCCGCGTCGGTTGTCCTCAAAAAATGCGAACTGTTTTGAATCCGGTGACCAAAGCAATTTTGAGGATTCGGAATACGGATGGCCGGTGTCGGCAAGATCCAGCACGACTTTTCCCGAACCGACTTCGACCAGTTTGATCGTTACGCCTATTTCATCATCGGCTTCTGCTAAAAGCATGGCGAATTTCCCATCGGGAGAACGGTACTTAGTTAGATCACCCGCCAATGTCACACAGGTAAAGGCGCCAAAATAC
>QHNR01000181.1 GCA_003218475.1 Verrucomicrobiota bacterium
TTCGAAAATCGAGCATGAGACTGTTGGCGTAAGCCATCACCGCCATGTAACTGCTGTTTCCGCCGGCAGCGCATAGAAATCCAACCACCTTTTCTTCCCACGAGCTGCCAGTCAGCTCGATCATGTTTTTGGCGGCGGCCGCAACGTCATAATTGTAAACCGGCGCGGCAATGAGGATACCGTCCGCCGTTTCAACCGCCTTGTTCAGCTTCTGCGCCGATTGATTGAGATAACATTTGTCCGCATCGCACAGTGGAAGATCTATCTCACTGATATCCATCCAGCTGCAATCGACTTTCCGTTTTTGTAAATGCGCGAACGCGACCCGCCCCATTCGGCGGCTATTGCTGTCGGGATTTCCGCTGGTGCTAACGACGAGATACTTCGGCATTAAAGTGCTCCGAGCTTACGCCGTCGCGAGAAATTTCCAACCTGTCCCTGGCCCGCCGTAGCCTCTCGACACGCCGTAGCTTTACGCGAAGGCTGGTTGGCGAAGGCGGCTAGTCAGGGCGTCAGAAAAATCTTGCCAGTGTAAGGATCTTTCACCGGAGTGCCGGGAGCAAAACCGCGGACGTCGATGTAACCGGCGTTTGGCGAGAACGGACTCGTCACAAAACCTTTTTTGCCAGGCACCGGAGTTCCATACGGCAAATCGTCGCCCTTTTTTGAGGTTGCTCGCGTGGCCGTTCGAGTGTTGCGTTCGCTCGGTGGTGCCCCGGCATCGCCAGTCGCGGTGGGAGCAGGAGTAGTCGATCTCTCGCTCGAAGGATTTGTTGTTTCGTCAGTTTGTTTACGACTGCTTCGACGGGCTGATTTGTGCTCCGGCTCGCCCAACGCGCGTCTCAATCTGTGGAAGAAATTGTCGAACGGCCCGGGTTCGGCCGGCGCGCTCCCTGTGCCGATCATGACGATCGACATCATCAAAACGAACCATTTTACCCTAAGTCGTCTGACACTTTTCATATCTCAAATTCGTGCTCCAACTCGAATTCTCGTATCAGCGGACTATTTTGCCCAGCCGTTATTCAACAATTCCACTGTTTCTTGAACGGCGATGCGCCAGATTTTCATCATCTCTTCGTCGTCGCGTTGATAGACGCCGCCCCAGTTTCCATCTTTCAAATAGGTGCGCAACGCTTTCGGATCGAGCTGACGAATGTGATTCATATCAACCTCCGGCTTTTGCTCCGATGGCATTGTGACTTTTTCCAGCCGGGTCCAAGGAAAATTCTCCATCCAGGAAGCGTGCGACGCCACTGGATCGATCGCCTCCACCTGTGCCCAGGTTTTCGGCGCATTCCACCAATTATGAAATTTCACTCGCATGCCGGGGTGGTCCGCGATCCATTCCCCAACCAATCCCTGCGCCGGCGTGTTTCCGCCGTGCCCGTTGACGATCAGAATGCGTTTGAACCCGTGCTCAGCCAACGCGTCCAACGCGCGGAAATATGGCGTGATGCCGTAGGCGACAACCGGAAACACCGGAACGCCGGCCTGCTCGGCAACCTCGGTCGCGAGCCGTTCCGCTAAAATACTGTCCACGCTAAGACTGAGATAGGCGTGTTGTTCGGTGCTCCCAAGCGGCAACACGCAACGATCGTCCCGTTTCAAATATTCCTCCACCATCATCCAATTCATCTCACTGATGCGCATATTCGGGAATCATGCGCTGCACTCGCCGCGGTTTCACGCAGATTTATTTTCGGCTTTAAGGAAATTTCGCGATTGGCAATTTGCTTCCGGCAATGCACCATGCCGCCCCATGAAAATCGCTACCATTATCGCCCGTGTCCTTTTGGGATTAGCGTTCGTCATTTTTGGCTTGAACTTCTTTTTGAATTTCATTCCCGCGCCACCGCCACCGCCAGGTCTCGCTGGAGATTATTTCAAAGTGTTCGCTGCCAGTGGTTACACGCACGTCGTCGGTGCGATGCAACTGCTGAGTGGATTGCTGTTGTTAATCGGTCGCTTCGTTCCGCTCGGTTTAACGATTCTGGCGGCGATCATTTTCAACATTTGGACTTTTCACATTCTGATGGCGCCGGCCGGCTTGGGTCCTGCCATGGTCGCGACCCTGCTCTGGGCTTTTCTTGTTTGGAGCTATCGAGAACGTTTTGTCGGTCTATTGCAGCCGTAAAAATCGCGCCCTGGTCGCGACACATCGACCGCCGTAGCTTTACGCGAAGGCTGGTTGGCGAAGGCGAATTGTGGCGTTATCGAGAAAGCTTCGCCGGAATTGTGCGGCCGCTAATTGGGAAGATCGAACGCGACGGTCTCGTTCGCGGCCCGATGATTCGCCCAGAAATGTTCCCCGTCGGATGTAAGCGATCGACACGCAAACGGGACCACGGCGAGATCCTTGATTTCAGGCGTTTCCTCGCGTGGATCGAGTCGCGCGATCCGCCAATCTTCGTTCGGCTTCTCTGCTCCGCGAAGAACGTAAATCGTTCCATCGACAAATGTGTGTCCGCAGATCTCTGCGCCGATTTCAATCGTCCGCCCGATTTTCCCGGTGTCATCAATCTGATGGATCTGGCCTTTGTACCACTGGCTTAAATAATAATGCTCGCCGCCGAAGCTTAGATACGAGCCGGTAAAATCGGGACAGGCGAACAATTTGGTGAAGCCATCGTTAGGCGCGTAGCGGTAAACGTAGCGATCGTCGTTTAGTCCCTTGCCAATGGTAAAGCGCCAGCCGTCTGTCGTGAACACACCAGCCCAGACCACGCCCGGCGGGTCGACCTCCTCAACCACGCGCCATTTTTCGCTGTCGATCTTGCAGAGCGTGCCGAGATCGCGCGAACTCATCCAAAGTTGCTTGCCGTCCCAGGCTAGCGCCTGCGGCGTGATCGTCGGCGATTGAAATCGTTTTATCTCCTGAATCGCCGGAAGTTTCATTGTCGCAGTCTATCACCGTGCCGTTTCGCGTAAACTCATCGCTCGCGACTTTATTCTTTCTACTTTCTACTTCCTGCTTTCTAATTCGCCTTCGTGCACAATCCTGGGGACCGCAGTTTTATCGGGCACCCGCGCGGGCTCGCCTACATCGCTTTTGCCGAAGCCTGGGAACGTTTCTCCTACTACGGTATGCAAGCGCTGCTCGTCCTTTACATGGTCAATCGGCTGTTGCATCCCCCACACGTCGACCACATCGCTGGGTTCAGTGCGTTTCGGCACGCGATCGAATTCTTTCGCGGCCCGCTCGATGTTCAACCGCTCGCTTCCACGATTTTTGGCCTTTACACAGGACTCGTCTATCTCACGCCGATCGTTGGCGGCTTGATCGCTGATCGCTGGCTCGGCCGCACTTTTACAATTACGATCGGCGCGTCGCTCATGGCAGTGGGCCATTTCCTGATGGCATTCGATGTGACGTTTCTCATCGCGCTGACTTGTCTGCTCACTGGGGTCGGTTGTTTTAAGGGAAACCTCGCGAGCCAGGTCGGCGGGCTCTACGCCACCGGCGACAACCGCCGCGCGGACGCGTTCCAGATTTATTACATCTTCATCAATGGCGGAGTCATCGCGGCCCCGCTGATCGCCGGAACGCTCGGCGAAAAAGTTGGATGGCATTGGGGGTTCGGCGCCGCCGGCGTCGGCATGCTGATTGG
>QHNR01000182.1 GCA_003218475.1 Verrucomicrobiota bacterium
AGTTGGATAAAGCTGGCCGTGTGAAAATTCTGACCACGCTCGCGGAGGCCCAGGCGCAGCCGCCTGCAAAGCGGCGTGTGCTCGTTCCCACCATGGGCGCGCTGCACAAGGCGCACGGCAAGTTGGTTCGGGTGGCGCGCACGGCGGCCGACAAAGATGGGGAAGTCGTGGTAAGCATTTTTGTAAATCCGCTCCAGTTCGAACCCGGCAGCGATTACAAGCGTTACCCGCGACGGCAAGAAGCTGATGAGGAATTTTGTCGAAATAGTGGTGTCGATTTGTTGTTCCGTCCCAGTGCCGCGAAGATGTATGCCGACGATCGTTCGGTGTTCATCGACGAATCGTCGCTTTCGACGACGCTGGAAGGCAAATCGCGTCCCGGACATTTCCGCGGTGTTTGCACCGTGGTCGCGAAGTTGTTCAATATTCTTTCGCCGGACGCGGCGGTATTTGGCGAGAAAGATTTTCAGCAACTGGCGATCATTCGCCGCATGGTCCGCGATCTCAATTTCAAGATCGACATCATTGCTGTGCCTACCATGCGCGAACAGGACGGACTGGCGTGCAGTTCGCGCAATGAGCATTTGATTGTGGAAGAGCGCAAACAGGCGGCAGTTTTGTACAAAGCGTTGCTGGCCGCGGCAGATGCCGGCAAAAAATCTGCGAGAGACGTTGTCGATCTTGTGCGGAAAGTAATCGGCGAAGCGCCGCTGGCGCGTATCGATTACATTGAGCTGGTCGATGCGGAGACGATGGAACCGGTTGAAGCAGTTAGACCGAATTCGCGGCTCGCGCTGGCCGTGTATTTCGGAAAAACTCGCTTGATCGACAATATCCGGCTGGGATGAAGAATTACGACGTGACGCAGACAATCCTGTCTGCGTGTTTGAGCAGGCAAGCCGAGCAGGCAAGATTGCCTGCTTCACGGTCATGAAGGAATACGATTTCGTGGTCATTGGCAGCGGTATCGCCGGGCTCAGTTTCGCACTGAAAGCGGCCAGGCACGGGTCGGTAGCTGTCATTACGAAACGTAAAGGTGCCGACACGAACACTGCCTGGGCGCAGGGCGGAATCGCTTGCGTGACCAGCGATGAAGATTCGTTTCAGCTGCACGTCCGCGACACGCTCGAGGCTGGTGCGGGTCTGTGTGACGAAGCGGTGGTGCGCACGATTGTGACCGAAGGACCCGAGCGTATCTGCGAGCTGGCTGAGCTCGGCCTGCAGTTTGATGAGCGCGAAGTCTCAGGCCACCGTGAGTTTGATCTCGGTAAGGAGGGTGGTCACTCCAAGCGTCGGGTCTTGCATGTGCGCGATGTAACCGGGAGGGAAATCGAGGAAACTTTGCTTCGCGAGTTGGCCCGACAATCGGACGTCCAGCTATTGGAAAATCACATGGCCGTGGACTTGATCACGGCAGCCAAACTCGGTTTCGCTGCAGAAGATCGCTGCCTTGGCGTTTATGTTCTCGATGAAAAAACCGGTGAAGTAGAAACTATCCGGGCAGATCGCATCGTCCTCGCAACCGGCGGTTGCGGAAAAGTTTATTTGTATACGACGAATCCGGACATCGCGACTGGAGACGGTGTGGCGATGGCGTGGCGCGCAGGCGTGGAGATCGCCAACATGGAGTTTATCCAGTTTCATCCCACGTGTCTTTTTCATCCACAGGCGAAATCATTTCTCATTTCGGAAGCAGTGCGCGGCGAAGGCGGCATTTTGCGCAACAATCGTGGCGAAGACTTTATGAAACGCTACGATCCGCGTGGCTCGCTTGCGCCACGTGACATCGTCGCGCGGGCAATCGACGCCGAGATCAAACGCTCAGGTGCGCAATGCGTGTTTTTGGACATGACGCACAAACCAGCGGAATTCATTCGGGAGCGTTTCCCGCACATTTACCAGACCTGCCTGCGATTCGGGATCGATATGTTTAAGCAGGCCATCCCGGTTGTCCCGGCAGCGCATTATCAATGCGGCGGAATCAAGACCGACATCAATGGGGCGACGAATTTGCCCGGGCTATATGCGATTGGCGAGGTTGCATGCACGGGTCTGCACGGAGCCAACCGGCTTGCAAGCAACTCGCTTCTGGAGGGTTTGGTCGTGGCGCATCGCGCGGCAGCCGCCGTGCAGACACGATTTGCTCGAAAGCAAAAAGTCCCGTTGCCGGAATGGAAATCGGGCAATGTGCAGGACGTCGACGAACTGGTTGTCATTTATCACAACTGGGATGAGATCCGACGCCTCATGTGGGATTACGTGGGAATTGTCCGTACCGATAAGCGGCTGCAACGAGCGAGCGCGCGACTGCGAAACCTTCAGCGGGAAATTCGTGAGTTCTATTGGAATTTCAAAGTATCCGTTGACTTGCTGGAGCTGCGTAATCTCGCCGCGGTAGCGGCGTTGATCGTCGATTCGGCACTATGCCGCAAAGAAAGCCGGGGCCTCCATTACACACTCGATTATCCAGAGGCGGATGATCGACATTTCAAGCACGATACGCTACTGAGCCGCGGATGAGATTTACGGTAAGGGTAAGGTACGGCAGTACAACGCCCTCTCCAGAAGGTTTTCGGGGCAAAACGATGGTGTACCTCAGAAAATTCGGCTTGCCTGAACGCGCGGAATCGGATAAAAAGAGCAGGCGCCTTAACATGAGGAGACTTCTTCCGGTTTGTTTCAGTCTGGCAGTCTTTGTTCTTCCGAAAGCTTTCGGAGATGAACAATCCACTTCCCCTTATGCAACGGCGGCAGATTTTGCCAAGTACGCAATGAAACTGCGCGAGCAGGCATTGCTCAAGGTGGAACCGCAGGTGTTCATCCCTACCAGTTCTCGTCCGGCGATCCAGCGCTACCCGTGGAAACCCAACATTGTCACGACGGTGTTTTGGGTCGGAGAGCAGGCCGGGGGCAATAATCCGGTTCCCAATTACAGAAGTTCATGGGACGCGAATTGGACGAGCAACTACGGCGGCTTTGATAACCCCGACGCGTCAGCGCGGCGCAGTTATCTTCCGATCGCCTTCATACCGCGACAAAATCCATTCTACTGTGCGCTACCGTACAACGATGTGACGCATGGCCAGTTCAAGCCGGAAGCGCCCCTCGTGATTCCGTGGTTCAAACAATCTTATTCAGGGCAGGGGCAGTCGGTATGCTGGCACCGTTGGCTCGCTATTCGCAAAGGCAATCGTACTTGCTATGCGCAATGGGAGGATTGCGGCCCATTTCGCACTGATCATTTTCAGTACGTGTTTGGAAATGAGCGGCCCAAGCCGAATCTTAATCATGGTGCAGGGCTGGATGTTTCTCCGGCGGTGCGTGACTACCTCGGCCTGGCGCCGACCGACGTGACGGATTGGCAATTCGTAGAAGTACGTGACGTGCCCCCCGGTCCCTGGCGAAGCTACGGCGAAAATAATCACTTCGTCATTGCGCGTAGTAAGAACGAACAACGGATGGCTGATCGAAACGTTAGCGCCGCGAAGAAGTAGGCGGCCAAGTTTTCCAAGTCTACCGTTGTAGATACGATCTTGGTTTGCAAAGCAGTTGTGTGGTCATGCGAGTGAGGGATTAAAGGGCTTTTGATGTTTGAGCACACCAAAGGCGATATGGATGAGTTTGCGCATGATGGCGCAGAGGATGCTCATTTTTGGTTTACCGGCGGCGCGAAGCCGGGAAGCGAAGTGGCGTAGGGGCGCGTTGTATTTGATGGCGACCAGAGCAGGCATGTAGAGGGCCTTACGCAAGTAACGGGTGCCCTCTTTGCCCAGGCCTTTGTTGCGACGCACCGAGGTGCCACTTAGTTCGCGTCGTGGAACCAGACCGGCATGAGCGGCAGCCTGCCGAGCGCGCTCGACTTGACCAGGACGCGGCATCTCGGCCAAGAGGATAGCGGCCGTGAGCGAGCCAATTCCTTTGATGGTGCAGAGCAGTTGATGATCGCGAGACAGTTGCTGGTGAGATCGGATCTGCTGGGTGATGAGCTTTTCCAAGCGTGCCTTCTCCGCGCTCAGTGTAAGGATGATGCGCTCTAAAGAGGAGCGCACATTAGGAGCGATTCCCTTCCAAGCGATTCTTTTCCGCCTGCAGCATGAGGGAGAGAGTTCTTCACGACGGCGCACCAAGGCCTGTAGCTGCGCCACTTCGCGAGTCGGTGGCTGCCATGGAGCAGGCTTTAGAGCACAAACAAAGTCGGCAATAATGGTAGCATCCAGCAGATCGGTTTTGTTTCGATTGCCGGCGCTGCAAGCGTACTGTCTAACTCGCCGCGGATTGAGTAACCTGACGCGATGGCCCTGGCTATTGAGCCACAGCGCAAGAGCATGACTGTAGGGTCCGGTGGCTTCCAGGCCCGCCCAAAGCTTTGTCAGGTTGCGCTCTTTGAGGATGCGAGCCAGCTGAGCAAAGCCTCTGGCATTGTTAGCAAAGCCAAATCGCACCTTGTTGCCATTTGTTCGAGCTCGGCTTGCACAGTGGCTTTGGCGACATCGAGGCCGAGCACAGGCAGCGCGGCAGCGAGCTGATTAGTGGATGAGGAGTTCATATTTTGTTCCCTTTCAATTTTTGGATTTTTTCGGTTATTGGCCGCTCTTTTGTTCGCATCTGGCTTTGGAGAACATCCGGCATTGGAGACATGCTTGTATGCACGCTTTTTGTTGGATAGATTTTGCGCTGGATACGATTCGGCTTCACAAGCCGGAGGTGGGACGGAGGAGCCAATCTACAGCCAAGCTTTATTGCTTGAGCCACGGCACGGTCTTCCTCCGCCCCCGCCTCAAATCGCTTCGCGATTCGCGGCTCAAATAAACTTAGAGGGACAAAAGAAGATACAAGCCACGGCTCTGCGGGCCGTCTTGGCAGGCCCAAGCGGACCGGCCACAGGCTGGTGGCCACAACGCTTTGCGAATCGAGCGTCTAGCCGCTTGGGGAAGATGCTGAAGACGGAACCAGTGAGGACGAGGGAACGACTTGGGTCGGTGCGTTTCCGCCGGGCTGTGGACTTAGATGAGAAGGTTTCGGCGTCGCCATGCGAATCAGTTCCGATACGGTGACGAATTTGAAGCCTTTAGCTTCCAGCGCATCAAAAGTAGAGGGCATCGCTTCGATTGTTCCCGGGTGAATGTCGTGGGATAACACAATAGACCCGGGTTGGGTCTCCTTGAGAATGCGATTGCGAACCACGGCTGGCCCGGGCCGTTTCCAGTCATACGGATCAACGTCCCAAAG
>QHNR01000039.1 GCA_003218475.1 Verrucomicrobiota bacterium
ACTCTGCCAGAAACAACACGGCAGTTGGTGCTGAGGCGCTCAACCTGAACACTGATGCGAGAGCAAACACTGCCATTGGTGTTGATGCGCTCTTAAATAATGATAGTAGCGGACTCGGCAATGCCAGCGGCAACACGGCGGTTGGAGTTGAGGCTCTCGAGAATAACGTTGATGGCGCTTCGAACACCGCCGTCGGCATTAGTGCGCTCCTTTTCAACCAGGCGGACGACCAAACCGCCGTTGGTGCTTTTGCACTCCTTTTCAACACCACGGCTACCGGGAACACCGCCGTGGGAACCAACGCGCTCTTCAATAATGACTCGACCGGAAACGGCTTTGCGCACGGCAACACGGCAGTTGGCAATAAGGCGCTCGCTGCTAACATTGATGCCGGCAACAACACCGCCCTGGGTTTTCACGCGCTTCAGACTAATGACTCTACCGGGGCCAACCTTGCGAGCTCCAATACGGCAGTTGGCGTTTCGGCGCTCGCCAGTAACGTTGATGGCGACAGCAACACCGCCGTGGGTGCCATCGCGCTCTTCAACAATAACGCTGTTGGTGGTTTCCCCAACGGCGTTTCAAACAACGCCGTCGGCCGTCAGGCGCTCTACTTCAACACCACTGGTAGTTTTAACCAAGCCTTCGGTGTTCTTGCGCTTCTTAATAACGATTTCGGCAATCAAAACGTAGCGATCGGTGACGCTTCACTGGTTAACAACGTTAGCGGCTCTGGTAACACGGTCGTGGGTGCCGAGGCTGGCAGCAACATAGTAGCAGGTAGCTTTAACACTTATATCGGCGAGGCAGTGGCCGGTGCTGTTGATGAAAGCCACACCGTCCGCATCGCCGACAACTTGCCCAGCGCGCTGGGCATATCGGCCTGTTTTATCGGCGGCATCGTCAGCACAGTGCAAAGTGGGGCTGGTATCGACAGCGTGAACATCAGACTTGCCGACGGGAGACTTGGTCACCCGGTTTCCTCGCGCCGTTACAAGGAGGAGATCAAACCCATGGATAAGGCTAGCGAAGCGCTTTTCGCGCTCCAACCGGTCATGTTCCGCTACAAGAAGCAGATCGATCCCCAGCAAGGCCTCGACTATGGGCTGATCGCCGAGGATGTGGCCAAGGTCGCCCCCGAGCTGGCCGTCCGCAACGGCAAGGGCGAAATTGAGAACGTGCGTTACCAGGCGATCTACGCCATGATGCTCAATGAGTTCCTCAAAGAACACAAGAAAGTCGAGGAACAGCAGGCGACCATTACAGAGCTGAAGTCAACGGTCGCCCAGCAAGCGAAAGGAATGGAAGTTCTCACGGCGCAGCTCAAAGAGCAGGCGGCACAAATTCAGAAAGTGAGCGCGCAGCTCGAGATGGGCAAGCCAGCGACGAAAGTGGTTGTCAACAGTCAGTAAGCTTTACAAGTGCAAGCCTCATAGCTGTCTCGTTGTAGCGCCAAAGGCGCGACATTCACTGTTAACCCGGGGCAGCGCCCCGGGAGACATGACACCCAAATGAGCACCAGCGCTGAAAGCGCGATTCACATTCGAAAGCAGTTCGTTGGGAATTGAAAAAGCATCCCCGAATTCAAACGCGCCTTGAGCGCTTGGTAACGGATGCGCAATCGGATCCTGGGGCGATGCCCGAGGATCACGCGTGAGACGGCGCCTTTGGCGCAGCGCAGCCGCGACGGTTGTTTTGCTCAAAAAATGATCTCGAACAGTTTAATGCCGTTCCATTTTCCGGGGTGGTTCGGATCGAATGCGGTGCTTTCCACCCACGTTCCATACCGGGCGGGCGCCCATGGGTTGAGCATCTGTAGCGGATTACGGCCGTCGGTAAATCCTCGCGGGACAACTCCGGTGACCTCGGGACGTTTTAAGAGAGGAGGCGGCGTCTCCATCGCTCGCACCGGTTTTTGCGGACCGATTGGGGCTCTGAATTCTTGCGCTGGGGCAGTTGTAACCAGCGCGGCCAGAACTGCGATGATGAATGTTTTCATGTTTTTCCTTTCGTTCCAGGCGTGCAAATTCTTGCCCGCACCACACCCTTGCCCACATTATATCATTCAATGGACTACCTTGAAAAGGCTGGACGTGTCCTGGACATAGAAATTTTTGAGCTCAAGCGACTCCGGGAGCGCCTGGACGAAAATTTCGCCCGCGCCGTTGAGTTGATCAGGGAAACTGTGGACACGCGGGGAAAAGTCGTCGTTGTGGGCGTCGGAAAATCCGGGCACATCGGCGCAAAGATCGCGGCTACTCTCACCAGCACCGGTTCGCCCGCGGTGGTGCTCGATTCTTCAAACGCGTTGCACGGCGATCTTGGCATGATCGCGGACGGAGATGTGGTGCTCGCCCTGAGCGCGAGCGGTGAGACAGAGGAAATCGTCCGGATTCTGCCGGCCATTGCCCGGTTCCAGGTGAAGATCATCGCCATGTGCGGAGATCCGAAATCGGTCCTCGCGCAAAATGCTCATCTCTGTCTCGACGTGAACATAGAGCAGGAAGCCTGCCCGCTGAACCTTGCACCGACTTCGAGCACAACGGTGATGCTGGCCTTGGGCGACGCGCTGGCAATGGTGTTACTTGAGGCACGCGGCTTTAACAAGGAAGACTTCGCAAAGTTTCATCCCGGCGGAATGATCGGCCGCAGCATGCTGACGCGCGTGCATCAAATCATGCGACCTCCAGAGGCGATGGCGATTGTTTCTACTGATGCTCCTATCCGCGACGTGTTAAAAGCAATGACAGGCGTACGTGCCGGAGCTGCGGTTGTGACCGACGAAGATCAACAACTACTGGGCATCTTCACTCACGGCGATTTCGTGCGCCATTTTCAATCTGATTCGAAGATCGGCGAACGACTCGTGGCAGACCTGATGACATTAAACCCAGTCACCGTGCATAAAGACAAGCTCGCAGTCGAAGTTTTGAATTTGCTGGAGCGCCATCGCATCGATGATCTCGTCGTGATCGATGACGACAACGTGCCGGTAGGAATTGTGGATTCGCAGGATTTAACGCGGTTGAAGTTATTGTAGAGCAACCCCGAATGCTTTCGGGGTTGCCGAAGCACGGCAGGCGATGCGCCTGCCCTACAATTGCAAAATTGCCGAGCGCGTGTACACTCCGCGCTCCCCCGCTTCAACGCTTTAACGATTCAACATTTTCGATGCGTGCCGCCAACGATCTTCGCAGAGGAATGGCGATCAAATACAACGGCAATCCTGCCATCGTATTGGAAGTGCACCATCGCACACCAGGCAATTTGCGCGCATTCGTCCAGGCGATCATCCGATACATCAATACCGGCAAGAGCGCAGATGTTCGCTTCGGTTCGACCGACAAGGTGGAGCTGGTCGAGATCGAGCGAAAACAGCTCGAGTTCAGTTACAAAGATCGCAACGGATATCATTTCATGGATCCCGAGACGTATGACACGGTCACTTTGCAGGAAAACCTGATCGGCGACGCTAAAGATTACGTGGTGGAAAACCTGTCCGTGCAGGTTCTCTACGCGGAAGGCAAACCGGTGCAGGTTGAATTGCCTGCGTCGGTGAATTTGAAGGTCGTCGAATCTGCGGAAGGCGTTCGCGGTGACACGGCCAGCAACGTCACCAAGCCGGCGAAGCTGGAGACGGGAAAAACCATCAACGTCCCGCTTTTCATCAAGGAAGGCGAAACAATCAAGATCGACACCCGCACAGGCGCCTACATGGGGCGCGCGTGATCGCGAGCTGCTGGGGAGCACAGGCTGCCAGCCTGTAGTTTCCGGCAGCTTGCCGGAAACATGCACTCAAAGCTTATTCGCGGGTTGCACGATGCATCTCGGCAAGCTGCCGAGATGAACAGTCTGGCAGCCTGTGCTCCCCAGACAACTTAAATTTCGCTTTTCCAAATTCGTTGCAATTCGCGTAATCTGCGGACCGTTCTGAGAACGAGAAACCGAAGATCGAGAAACGACCGCGGACGGCGTAAATCCGAACGCGGCAGAAAAGTTGTCCGAAGCGTTGCGCGCGCAAGACCAAGAAGCTTCGCTGCCGCGCCCGAGACCCTCACCGTGCCTACGCGATGGGTGAAATTCGTGTTCGCGATTTTCCTGCTGCCGATCTGCGCAATCCTTAGTCAGACATTTTTCACTGCTTTTGCGCGCGCGACCGCGACGCGACGGCTGTGGGCAGGCGAAGAATTCTGGTTCTTTTCACTAGGCGCAGTTCTTTGGCTAATTGCGTTCTTCGGTCTTCCGCGCCCGCTCGTGATTTATGTTTTTGGGCACGAGCTTACGCATGCACTTTGGGTTTGGCTCATGGGCGGACGCGTCAGCCGGTTTCGTGTTAGTCGGGACGGCGGACATGTCGTCACGAGCAAGGCGAACTTTTGGATCGCGCTCGCGCCTTATTTTTTCCCGATCTACAGCATTCTGGCGATCGCCATTTACGGAGCGCTCAGTCTATTTCTAAACATGCAGCCGTATGGACGATTGCTTTACGCCGTGATCGGCGCAACCTGGACATTCCATTTCACGTTCACCTGCTGGATGATCCCGAAAAATCAGACTGACCTAAGCGATCAGGGCACATTTTTTTCGCTCGTGGTGATCTATTTGATGAACCTACTTCTGCTCAGCGTGATGCTGATTCTCGCATCAACAGATATCACATTTACCAGTTTCGGCGCCGATCTGGTGACGAATTTTGGCCACTTCACGCAGTGGACGCTTGAACTTTTGCACGATCTCACAGCGCATAACTTGTAGCCGTCGCCCTGCCTGCCCGCCGAAGCCTTGGAGAAGGTGGGTGGGCGACGCTTTCCGCGTGTATCATTCACACCCGCTGCGGTTCGCATAGCGAAGCGGCTACAGGTTCGTGACCAGCGCGAACGGGAGAATTGATAATGCGTCGGCGAGCTTCACGCTTCGATTGCGCAGAGGAACAGGGTGACACGTGAAAAGATCGTGCGCACCCTTCAGCGAAAAGTTTTCAGGAAATTCAATTGTCGTCTCCTGCCATCGCTCACCTATCGGTGGAAAACCAACGCGCGAAGACAGCCTCGGCGCGATCACAACAATCCATTTGTCTGGCAGGCGTCGAGTGAAACTGATGCAGCACTCCGCCAAGATTCCGGCCAAGCGGAGCGGTAGATATTTGCCGCGCTGGAAAAGATCAGCCTGCTCGCGACGAAATCGAAGCAGTCGCTGGGCCAGGAACAATTTGATTCGGCCATCGGGCCAGGTTTGCATCAGTTCTCCGGGGGTCGCGGCTGCCAATGTCTCGAGCATTTCCCGGCGCCGGTTGTAATCGACGGGACGGCGGTTATCCGGGTCGACCAGGCTGTAATCCCAAATCTCGTTGCCCTGATAAATGTCGGGTACGCCGGGTGATGTCAGTTTAAGGAGTGTTTGAGTAAGCGAATTGATAACGCCGAGATACGCAATCTCCTTCGCAACTGGAAGAAAAGCTGGAACAAACTTGTTTCGCGGCGAGGGATCCAAAATCTTTGCGACAAAATCCCGCATCGCCGCGTCCCATTTCTCATTTGGCTGGATCCAGCTCGTATTGATCTTCGCTTCATGGAGCGCCTTGGCCATGTACGCTTGAATTCGCTCGATGTAGTCCGGCGTTGCCGCAGATTCCGGTTCGCCATTTGCCCGGACCGGCCAGGTGCCCAACAGAGTTTGATAAAGCAAGTATTCTTCATTCGTGTCCGGCGCTTCCAAGTCATTGATCATTCGTTTCCAACGACGATTGGCCACCTGCCAGCGTTGCAATGAACGTCGCCAAAGCTCGGGGACTTCCGAAATCGCCACGATTCGCGCACGCACATCTTCGCTGCGTTTTGTGTCGTGCGTCGAGGTGGCCAGCAAGGTGGCTGGCCAATTGCGTTGCCGATCCAGATTCCGCTCGTGAAACGCCTCGATGCTGAGTCCAAACTCTTGCGGCTCGCCGCCTACTTCGTTTAGCGCTGTCAGGCGGTTGTAAATGTAAAACACCGTGTCCTCCAGCCCCTTCGCCATCACGGGTCCCGTAGTTTGTTGAAACTTCAAAACGAAATGCGTGTGCGCCGCGCGTCCGACCGCATCGAGATTTGGTTGGAAACAAAACAGCAGCACGTCCCGCAGATAATTGAAGATCGATTCGTCCATGGCTGGGTTTCGGCGTTTGGCTTCACTGATCGCGCGCTCGACGATTCGACGATCTCCCTCGCTCACCGGCTGATCCGGCGCGAGATAGGTTCGATAAACAGGGAAGCAGGCGATAGTCTCGCGCACGGCACGCGAAAGTGCCTCGAGCGTGAAATCTCGATACCCGCGGTTTCGCTCGGAAAGCCGGTCGAGCATGTTGCCCAGAACATCGACGTCGTTCCCCATCGCGAGTTTCATCACCTGCAGTTTTTTCGCATAGAGCAGATGGCCAAAAGGAACCGAGTGCCCAATGAAACGATGGAATGTTTTAGTGATCGCACCCTCGGCCGACGAATCGACCAGCAACTCCGTCACTTGATTCGCAAAATCGTAACCAGTGGTTCCGTGCACGCACCAGTCTTTGCGCAATGTTTCCGAGCCGGTGAGGATTTTTTCTGCGATCATGTAAACGGCGCGTCCGTGTTTAGGCAGGCCGATCCCAAGCGCCTTCGCGCAACGCTGCTGGAGTTTCTCGAAATACTCGCCGGGCAAGTAAAGACCATCCGGATGATCGATGCGAAGGCCAGTGACGGCACCACTGCTGATCAAATCCAAAAGGAGCCGGTGAACGGCGTCAAAAACCTTTGGCAGTTCGACCCGAATCGCCGCTAACTCATTTACGTCAAAAAAACGGCGGTAATTGATTTCTTCGGCCGCGACGCGCCAGGACGCCAGTCGATACGATTGCGCGTTGAGCAATTCATCGAGGATGTCGAATTCGAGCGCCTGTTGCACCTGCGGTGCTTCGGCACAAAGTCGCTCCAGGCGTCGCTTGATGATTTCTTTTTCTCTAATGCGCTCTGTGATCCGTTTTGGATCGGCTTCGGTGCGTTTTGGTAAATATTCGAGCGCGGTCAGAATGCTTTGTAATTCCGCGTAAAAATCTTCGTCCTTTTGGCCGGCGAGATTCTTTAAAGCAATTTCGAGAACGTAACGATACGTTCCTGGCGCGATCGGGAGTTTTCGCTCGCCATAGAGCAGAAAGAACGTTCCTTCTTCATAACACACCTGCAACTCGCCGCGGTCAAGGACGCGGCCGTATTGACCGCTCAGGATTGGCAGAAGAACTTTGTCGCGCAGATCAAATTTCCGCGGTTCCCAGTCCATGTCGAAATACGGCGCGTACCTGGAGCTGCGACCGTTTTCCAGCACGTCCATCCACCACTGATTCCGCGAGTCAGCGACGCCGACGTGATTCGGGACAAAATCCAGGACCTGTCCCATTGAGTTCTCGTGCAGCCGCCCGATCCACGCGTCATAATCCGCGCGCGAGCCGATCGCGGCGTTCAACTTGTTATGATCGGTAATGTCGTAGCCATGCAGACTGTCCGGGCTCGCCTGAAAATACGGTGATGCATATACGTCACTAACCCCCAGTGCGTGCAAATACGGCACAATCTCGCGCGCATCCGAAAAAGTGAACCAGCGATTGAATTGCAACCGGTATGTGCAAGTGGGAATGCGCGGATGCGGGTTTTGTGTCATGCGGAAAGGAGTCGAGAGACCATTTCAAATGACGAAACCCGAATGACGAATGACGAAATAAATCCGAATGACGAAATCCGAAACGGTACTCTCATCGCAGCCGCGGCTATCGTCATTGGTATTTCGTCATTCATTCGGCATTCGACATTCGTGCTTCGTCATTCTCCCGTCACATCTTCTCCGGTACTTTGATCCCAAGAAGGTCGAGACCCTGTTTCAAGACTCGCGCTGCCAAATCGCACAAGATGAGGCGCGAACTGCGCGCCGGTTCCTCTGATTTCAGCACCGGGCAGGCCTCGTAAAACGTATGGAAGCTGTTCGCCACCTCGAACAGGTAATTTGCCAGAATATTTGGCCGAAAATCATTCAGCACTTGCGGAACGATTTCGGCGAACTGACACATGCGTTTGGCGAGATTAATTTCGGCGGAATCGGCAAGGGTAAGGGTTGTAGCCACGGGCCTGTGACCCGTCTCTTCATGATCAGCCTGTGTATCAACGTCCCACAGCGGCGTGGCTATAGCGGATTCGCCTGCTTTGCGAAAAATCGAACGAATCCGGACGTACGCGTTCTGCAAGTATGGCGCCGTGTTTCCCTGCAGTGATAGCATTTTGTCCCATGAGAAAACGTAATCGGTCATCCGATACTGCGAAAGATCAGCATATTTCACCGCACCGATCCCGATCTTCTGCGCAATGTCGGTCTTCTCGTCCTCGCTCAGGTGCGGATTTTTTTCCTCGATGATTTTGCGGGCGCGCTTGCAGGCTTCCTCGAGAAGATCACGCAATGGGACGTTCTCGCCGGAGCGCGTCTTCATGAGTTTCCGGTCTTCGCCGAGAATGCTGCCAAACGTGATATGGCGCAGATCCGCCGTGTAACCTTCGCGTCGTGCGATATCGAAAATTTGCCTGAAATGCAAAATCTGCGGCGCGCCCACGACGTACCAAATGGCGTCCGCTTTCAAATCGTTGATCCGATAATCAACTGTGGCGAGATCCGTCGTTGCGTAATTGAAGCCGCCATCCCGTTTTCGGACGATCAGAGGTTTATCGGCCAGTTCGGGATTGTCCCGAAAGAAAACTACGACCGCACCCTCGCTGATCTCGCCGACACCCGACTTCAACAGGCGTTCGACCACGTCGGGAAGCCGATCGTGGTAAAAACTTTCGCCGCACTGAAGGTCATAATGAACATCGAGCAATTTGTAAACACGCTCGAAATCCTGCATTGAGAAGGCAACGCACTGCTTCCAGATATCGACGTTTTCCCTGTCGTCGGCCTGGAGCTTGATTAACTCCTGTCGGCAGGCTTCGCGAATCTTCGGATCGCTGGCCGCTTGCTGGTTTGTTTCCTTGTAAATGCGGACAATCTCGGCCAGCAGATTGCGCTGCAGCGCTTGTCGATCCAGCAGGTTCTTCCAGCCGTAAATCACCATCCCGAACTGCGTGCCCCAATCGCCAAGATGATTATCGCGGATGACTTCGTGCCCGAGAAACTGCGCGATGCGCGCCAGCGCGTCGCCGAGCACGGTGCTGCGGATGTGACCGACATGCATCGGTTTGGCAACATTGGGCGAGCCAAAATCAATCACGATGCGTCGTGACGATTTTACCTCAGCAACACCGAGTCGCCCACCCCGCGACAGCTCCATTGTCTTTTCAGCGACTGCGCCGGGACGCAGTGTGAAGTTGATGAAACCTGCGCCTGCGACCGCCGGTGATTCGCAAAGGTCGCCAGCCTCAATCTGCGCGACAATTTTCGCCGCCAGGACCCGCGGATTTTCGCCGCGCTGCTTCGCCAGCACTAGAGCGGCGTTAGTCTGATAATCGCCGAAGCGCGGATCGCTTGCCGGCGTCAGTTCGCCCGCTGCGGCGGGCAAACCGGCGGCGCGGAGCGCATCGGAAAGCTTCTTTGCGAGAAGTGATTGAAATGTCTGCATCGTTAGTGCGGCACTACGCTGTTGTAGCCGCCTCGCTGTGCGAGGCGCGGCGCTGAGGTTCTCTGATGCCCGCGCGTCACGTCGTCCACAGGTCGACGCCTACAGTTACGAGCGATCGCGAAAAATCGACAAAATTTCCTCCGCGGATTTCGCGGTGGCCAGACTCTCGCGCACGGACCGGTCGTTCAGGAACTTTGCAATGGAAGCAAGCGTACGCAGATGCGTCTGAAATTGATTTTTCGGCACGATGAAAAGGACAACGAATTGCACAGGAGCATTATCGAGCGCATCAAACTCAATACCGTTGGTGGATCTTCCGAAAGCGGCGACGACCTCATCGAGCCGGTCCGAAGAACAATGCGGAATGGCGATCCCGAATCCGATACCCGTGCTCATAGTTTCCTCGCGCTGTCGAAGCGCGGTAAGAATGGGGTCGCGATCTGCGGGTTTTATTTTGCCAAGACGAACGAGCAAATCGATCAACTCGACGATGGCCGCCCAGCGCTCCGTTGCTTTCATCTCTGGGATGATTTGCTTAGCGGCAGGGTCTGGGTTGACAAGCGTGTTTTAGGGAGCGCGGGCATGTTGCCCGCTCTGTCCGGCATTTTGCCGGACAGCTTCTGCGGATAGCACATCCGACTCGCAGGTTTAGATTCGCAACATCATCCGAATCGTGTTCATGGGAACCGACGGCAACATGCTGGCGGCAGCGGGCCGAATGCCCGCGCTCCCCACTCATTTCTCTTCCCGAATCTTGTAATTCAATCGCCGGGAAAGCAGCCAGCGCACGCCGAACATATCGATTGTCGCGCGGAGAGCGCGATTAGCCAGCCCGTATTTGCTTTGGCCAAAGCGACGGGGCCGATGGTTCACTGGAATCTCGACCAGCCGGTAACCGGCGCCTTTGACTAGCGCGGGAATGAAACGATGCATTCCCTTGAATGGAACAAGGGCGCTGACACATTCGCGCCGCATCGCCTTGAGCGTGCAACCAGTGTCGCGCACGCCGTCCTTTGTGAAACGGCTGCGAACCGCATTCGCGATCCGACTCGTCAACCGCTTCACGCGCGTGTCTCTACGCTGCGCCCGATAGCCGCAGACGAGATCGGCGCCGCGCATAATTTCAGCAAGAAGCTTTGGAATGTCAGCCGGATCATTTTGCAAATCGCCGTCGATAAGAACCGCAGTTGCACCACGCGCTGCTTTGAGGCCGGCATAAATCGCCGCGCTTTGCCCGGTATTTTTTTCTAAACGAATTACTCGAACATTTGGCGCGGCTTCGATTCGCCCCACCGTGCCATCAAGCGAACCATCATCGACAAAAATGATTTCGTAATCGAAGTCCTTTAACGCCGCGCTCAGCTCCGTTTGCAGAAGCGAGACGCTTTCCTCTTCATTGAAAAGAGGCACGACGACCGAAACTGCCGTTGAGCTTGTCTGTTGCCTACTGGGCATCTCAAAATCCAGCTAGTGTTCTAGAGCCCGCTGTCTCAGCGAAAATCGCCATGGCGCGCCGGGAGATGATGCGTTGAAGAGAGCGCACACTACAGCCAGAGATCTGTCGGAAGAGCTTCTCATAACGGAAGAGTGCGATAATTTCGACAGAGAAACACCTGCCATACCCGCAGTGACTTGCCGTAACGCAAAACTTCGATCGTTCCCACTGGCTCAGTCGATTGAAATGCTGCTCGGATATTGTGAGGCACATGTTCCTTTTCTCCGGCTCTGATGAACAGCGCATCGCGACCGACGAAGGGGTTAATGCCGTTCTCCTCCGTGTACGTTTCACCCTCTGGTCGGGGCATGCCGGGTTTTAATTCAACGAATTCGTCGTAGCGCGGCCAAAACGAGAATTGATTCACCATGTCTTGCGATTCCGGGATATACACCGGCGGGTGATCGGGCCCTTCTACCCGTTTGTCGCGCAGATAAAAAGAAATCTCTGATGCCCGATCGCGAGCGTCGGCAATTAGAAAAAGTTTCTCGCCAAATTTCATCTCCAGATCGTTACGCATTTTTTCCAGCGCGCCGGTAGCGCTTTTCCATCCGCGCATCCGGTCGCTTGGGTCACTTCGCTTGAAGTGGTAACCAGCCACGCGCAACACGTCTGTGTCCAGGGCGACGACGCTCATTGTGAGCCCAACCATTATCGCCACGACCGCGCCCAGCCGTAACGTCACGCTCGCTTCGAGTTTTTCCCACCAGAAATGAACTGCCAAAAGGCCGAAGCCTAGGAAGGCCAGGCCATCCCAATTAGGTGCCGCAGCCTTGTTTAGTGAAAGAAGCAAGTAAAAGAGAAATACGGGTAACCCAAACCACATCAAGAACAGCACCTTGAACTGCTGATTGACGCGTCGCCAGCTTGCAATGACCCCCCAAGCAAGGGCCAGAAAGAGAAATGGCGAGTAGGTCAGAAAATGCTGGCCCAGAAACGAAAGAATCTCGGACGGATGAAAACCAAAGCCGTGCTCGAGACTTCCCCGCGATCGCAAATGCACCAGCGTGATCCAAGCATGTTCCTGGTTCCAGACTATCGGCGGCACCGTGCAAACGGCGAATACGCCCAGCAATGAGTACAGACCCGGGCGCTTGAATTCCTGTCTAAGCCGGGGAGCCAATGCGAGCACCAACACAATCGACACAAGCTCAAGTGCGTTCGTGTATTTGGAAAGAAAACCTAGCCCAACCAGCAACCCGGTAAGTGGCCAATACCAAGAGAAATTCGGACTCTTTTCCACCGCCAACCAAAATGTGAACATCGCCGTCAGCCAAAAGAAAATCGACAAGACATCAATCGTCATCACAAACGCACCGATATTGAAGATCGGCGTGACATTCAACGCGATCACCGCCCACAATCCGGCGGTGGCACTGAACAAGCGTCGCGCGAAGTAAAACGAGAGCAGACTTGTTCCTGCCGCCAGCAGCGGACTGAAGAAGCGGACGCCGAATTCGTTTGAGCCGAAAACCGCAGTGCTGGCGCGGATGACAAAAGCAATGGCCGGCCCCTTGCTGAAATACGCGGGCGCGAGCCGCTCCGACCACATCCAGTAATGCGCCTCGTCAAATTCCAAGTCAGTCGTGGACAGAATTGACAGTCGAACCGCGGTCAGCGCGATGATGAAAATCCAGACCGCGCGCGTGGTGCTCATGTGGATGATGGCGGCGCGCCCGGCGGTCGCGCCCTACCATCGAAATCAACGATCAAGCTCGAATGGCTCGCAAAAAGCTGTGGCACTAATTTCCGTGCCACAGCCCTCCAGACCAACTCAAAGAATGCGAGCAACAAGAGCGATTCACCGATGCCGAGAAAAACAGTAGCGAGCACATCGCTGGGCCAATGCGAACCGAGATAAATTCGTGAATAACCGACCGCAGCGGTTACGAACCAATACAGCCAGCCGCGCCGGTAAAACACGGTGCAAAAAACGGCAATTATCGTGTTGGTCGCCACGTGTCCTGAGGGAAACGACGGTCCCGACCGGCTGCGATCGGAGGAAGCGGAAAAGCGAATAATCGGCTCCTTGAAAAGGGTTAGAAATTTCGGACGCGCCTTTTGTAACTGGACCATCCGCACGCTCTCGACCTGTTTCGGCCTAGGGCGATCCGCAGCCGACTTCAATGCACTCGTTACCAAGCTTCCGATTAACAAAGACAAGACCAAGCAGATGACGAACGCACGCGCTTTGAATCCGCCAAACAAGAGTGCGCTAATTCCAACTGCGACAAACAACGGTCTCCAAATCTCGGCATCGCTCAATGCCGCCATGAACAAGTCCAAAAACGGGCTTATCCATTGTTGGTTAATCAAATGAAAGAGAGACTCGTCCACGTGGGTCGAAATCGATCGTGAATTAAGGTTTAATCGTTACCGATCTAATAAACAAACGCGGGACAATGACGAAGCACGAATGACAAATGACGACATAAGCTCGAATGCTCCAATGACGAATGCACAATCCGGGGCTCTCGTTTTGTCATTCGTGCTTCGTCATTCCTTCGTCATTTGTTTGGCGTGCGCGACGATGTCGAGCTTCGCGGACCCTCCGCCTTCCGCGAAAGAGATTCTCGCCTCTGTCCGCATGATGGAGTCACGACAGCAAATCGATCTGCAGGGACAGCTTCGACAAAATGATGTCATTATTCCATTTCGGCTCGTGCAAAACGGGCCGCTGATTCGTTATTCATTCACAAGTCCGGATGAGGTTTTGCAGTTGCGCCTGGGCGAGAATAGTTCGCGGCTCGATCTTGTGAGCGAGGGTGAGACCGAAAAGTTTCCCGCTTCGAAGCTCGATCAAAGAATCCGCGGCACGAACGTGACGTACGAAGACCTGTCCTTCAAATTTCTCTACTGGCCGACTGCGCGCGTCTTGGGCGAGGAAAAGGTTCGCACTCGCAATTGCTGGAAACTTCAACTGCGCGCGCCTTCACACGAGTCGCAGTATTCAAATGTATTGCTGTGGGTGGACAAGGCGAGCGGCGCACTGATGCGGATGGAAGGCTATGACTGGAACGCGCAGCTCACGAAGCGCTTCGAAGTCGTGTCTGCGCAAAAGATCGAGGGCCGCTGGTTTCTGAAACAAATGCGCGTGGAAGAATTCGAGCCAGGCACGAGCCGCGTGCAGGCGAGGACATATCTGGAAATTAAGAGGTAAAGACGCCGGGTCGCGGCGTCCACCTCAATGAGTTGTGTTGGGAAACGTCGTTAGCGCACCTGATGCTGGTCGGATTTTGCCCCGCTCACGACCAGCCTGCGGCCAAGAAATTCTTTGTCGTGCAATTCCTCCACGGCGCGTTTCGCTTCCTCGACGGTTTGCATCTGCACAAAGGCAAAACCCTTCGAGCGTTGGTTGTGCCGGTAACTTACGACCTCGGCATTTTGCACGTGCCCCACTCCGTTGAACAATTCAAACAGATCGCTCTCGGTAGCGTCGAACGACAAATTGCCAACGTACAGACGGGGCGAAGTGACTTCAATGCGCTCGGGCTTGCGCGACGGTCGCGAGGGCTGCGAACCATTGCGCGGCTGCGCTGCCGTTTTTCTTTTCTCCCCTCCGTTTCCGAAAAATTCGGCAACCCGTTGCCAGAATGTTTTTTTCTGCGTCTTCGCTGCTTCCTGTCGATCTCGAAAGCGTTCGTGATTTGCTCTGCGTCGGCCCCCCCCGCGCGAGCGGTGGGAGCGTCTTCCGGCTGAATAAGAGTTCATGTTTATCCTTAATCTTTGTCCAATGGTTAAAAGGGCGGAGCGCCCCGAAAAGGTTCGGGACACGGTCCGCGGCGCGCGAATCATCAAGAGTCCAGTCAAACTGTTTGCAACCACTCTGCGACGCCGATGGAAACTCCGCCTCGTCGTGTCGGAAATGGACTTGTCTCACAGCGCATGCCGGCGCACTCAACCAACGAAACAGTGACGCCGCAATTGTTTGCAGCATCGACTTAAGAAACCTGAATCGTAGTAGAAACCGGACGCTCGGAAGATCGAAGAAGATTCCCGACATCTCGGCGTGATTATGGCCTGCTTCCCGTGCGATTGCAAGTCAGGGCGATTGACTCGCTCTTTTACCTGGAACGACGCGTGGGTCATTCTGAACGAAGCGAAGGATCTCTGAAAAGCTGATGGAACACATAAATCAACTTGCATGTTGCAAGCTTCTCAGGCGAAGTCCGTCGTCGTCTGCGCGGCTCGGGTTGACGGATTAGCGAGTGATTTGATCGCGCAGGGAGTATGCACGCGACTTGATGTATTCTCGGGCACGTTCGCCGCGAATTGGCCGCACAAAATATCGCAAATCGCGCCGGCTTAGTCTCGGTTCGTATCCGAATTCCGACATGAGATCGCGGCAATGCCATTCTACCCACCCCACTTCGTCCTCCGAGAGTTCACCTTCCCACCGTGTCGCCGGTTCTGAGCTGATTTGCGAAAAGTTAATCCGCGCCGCGGAGTTACCCCTCCAGAACTGGCCCACTTTCGTCGGTGTCAATACGATGTCTCCGTCGAAATCGATTTCCAGATACGCGCAAACTTCTTCCATCATCCTGGCCGGCCCGTAGACTAATTTTTCATACGGCACTACAAGACCCGGAACCTCGCCGTCCCGCACACGCCTGGCGAGCCGGGCAGCTACCCGCCAATGCGCGATCACATAGTAAGTCGAGAACCGTCCTGTTTGCCTTGTCTTCTCCAGCGCGATTTGCGCCGCGAGAATGGCGCGCGGGTCGCGAAGTGTGACCAGAATTTTTGCATGTGGAAAGCGCCTGTAAATCTCTGGAATGTGATTGCGATTGGCCGGGGTTTTTTCCACCCAGCGCGCTACCGTATCCAACGGCCGTTCGAGCGTCGCTGCATATGCTTTCACCATTAGCACAAGCAAATCTTCCTGCGCGTTTGCGGGATCAAATGCCGCGCTCTCGAATGTCTCGAAAAATTTCTGGCGTGGGAACGTAGAGTAATTCCGCTTACCCCACTTGCAGGGACCGCCGAACAGCACGTTGGAAAGCGATTGTTTGGTCAGGTAACCAAACTGCGCGCGCCGCCCGCGCGGCGCATATTTAGTGAGAACAGTAGGAAAATACGCGGTCTCTTCCGGCAACACGAGTAGCTCGGGATGGTTATCAAGCAGCGCAACCAAAAGCGTGGTGCCAGATTTCGCCTGACCGGCGATGAAACAGGCGCGCTGATCGAACGGCAATTTTGAAATCACAAGCGAGAAACTACAACATCTGTCAGCGAAATGAATAAATGAAACGGCGTGCAGAGGACTGCCCGCCCTACCAACCCGCCAGCGTGGCTTTCGCTGGTAGGGCGCGTCACTCCCCGCGCGCCGTTCTTTGGTTATGCAAAAACCAATCAATAAATTTCGGCAGGCCGTCGCTGAATTTCGCCGTTGGATTGTAACCAAGTAATTTTCTTGCCTTCGAAATGTCTGCACAAGTCAGCGGCATATCGCCAGGTTGCTCCGGCAGCTGACTAATTTTCGCCCTTTTTCCAAGTGCATTTTCGATCGCCATGATCAAGTCTTTCAGTTGAATTGTCTCGCTCTCGCCAAGGTTGAAGATGTCGAAGAGCGGGCCTTCGTACTCGAGCGCAGCCATTGTTCCCTGAATCACGTCCTCAATGTAGGTGTAATCGCGGCGCGTGCTGCCGTCCCCAAATTGATCGATGGGTTGCCCGGCGTAAATGCGCCGGGTGAATTGATGAATGGCCAGATCCGGTCGTTGCCGCGGACCGTACACAGTGAAGTAACGAAGTGCCACTACCCGAAGGTTGTAGAGATGTGAGTACGTCGAGCAGAGAAATTCGCCTGCGACTTTCGTGGCGGCATACGGACTGATTGTCTGACTGAGATGTTCATCCTCGGAAAATGGGATCGCCTTCAGAGCTCCGTACACCGATGAGCTCGATGCGAAGATGAATCGTTCAATACCGGTTACGCGGGCCGCCTCGAGCAGATGCAGTGTCCCAGTGACATTTGTATCGTAATAGAGCCGGGGGTATTGAATAGAGGGTCGAACGCCTGCGCGCGCAGCCAGATGCGCGATGGCGTCAACTTTCTCGCGGTGAAACAAATTTCGCACTGATTCGCTGTCGCGAAGATCGACGTGGTAAACGGTTACGTCCTTGACGAAACCGGCAATGTTCGCGTGCTTGATCTGAGGATCGTAAAAATCGTTGAAGTCATCGAGGACGACCACATCATGGCTGGCCGCGAGCAGCTTCTCGACAAGATGCGATCCAATAAAACCCGCGCCGCCTGTCACCAGAACTCGCATGTGCTCAGAAGTTCAACCACGAAGCACACAGAGTGCACGAAGAAAATAATATCCGGAGCCTGCGCGGCAGGGACGGCGCGACACGGCATTCGGTCGCAGCGCTCCGTCCCAACCACTTAAAAGTCACGCCAGTGCGAAACCAAATAAAACCAGTTTAAGGCAAGTGCCGCGACGAGTACTCCTCGCGCGTATTTCTTTTCCGTTTGCCGAAAGAGGATCCGCAAACGAGGCCTGCGGAGCGCGATCGCCGCCAAAGCATAGAGATCAAACGCAATCACACCCCATAGAAATGCAAAGACAAGCGGATTCCATTTCAACGCGGCGAAAAAGTGCCCCTGAAAGAATTCAATCCCACAGCGCGTCATTCCGCAAGTTAGGCACGGCAATCCTGTGAGCTGATGAAACACGCAGAGGGGCCAAGGCAAACCCAACGCCAGCCAAAGGGCTGCCGCACCTAACGACAAAACCGACACGCCTAACCAGATCAACTCGTGATCGATGTCTCCGCGTCGCAACCGGCGCGCCACGACCTGCATACTTCAGTGACTCGAGCTGTGTTGAAGGAGCGCAAGCCCGCCGAACATGAACAGAAGCAACATTCCTCCGCCGCAGCAAACAATCAGGGGAAGAAACACTGCAAGAACAGCGCGACCAGTGTCGGTTTCATGGGCGCGCGCCAATCCGATGCAGTTGCACACGAGCGCCCAAACGCCGGCGATGAATCCGCCGCAAATCGGGATCATCTGTAAAGGACCAGTGGAGCCCTGAGAAAAAGCCAAGACACGGAAAGTCGTTTCAAATGATTGGTTCGCGCCGCCAACAATCATTAAACAGAGATGCACGATGGCGCTGCCGATGAACAGACCGACTACGATGAACAGAGGCACCAGGACAATAAATGCAGCGGAGCCAATGCCCAGGCCCGCCATCGCGGCGACAGCGTTGTGCCGATCAGCGAAAAAGCCGATGGACTGCAAACCCAGCGAGAACAGAAACGAAACGACGGCTCCAGCACATCCGCCGATGAGCGCATAAATGAGTGGCTCGCCTAAACCGCCCTCGCGCCTCATCGCAGTGAAGGCTTCACCCGGTTTGGTAAGGACCATGACCAGAGTTTCGACAAACGCGTTGAAAAAGCCGCGCTCCTGCCGGTTCTCCCAAGGCAGCCCGCTGCGTGGCGCGGTGGTTTCCGACGTCGAGCCTGCGCCGATCTGCGCGGGTGGCGCAGCTGGCGCGACGGCTCCCAACTCCGGAAACTGCGAGAGCGGCTGCCAAGTCGCCATTCCTTCGCGCCACCCAATATCAGTGGGAGCGAAGCGGCCAGTGCGCAGGCCCTCGCGAACTTCTTCCTCAGAAAATACGCCCAAACTTGTTGCGCCCCGGTTAACGTGGATCATGGCCATGATCGGGCGTTTTAGAGAAATGCGCCGGGAAGCGCAAGTTAAATGGTTAAAACAGTTACAATGTTACAAGGCGAATCCGTTTATAACTGTTGTAACCTTTTAACTTTGTAACTTCTCCGGTTCATCCAGCGCACGCCAGAAATACCAGGCTGCAAACGAGCGATAAGGACGCCATTTTTCGCCGATCTTCACCAGTTGTTTGGGGGTGGGCAATTTTCGCCGGCCAAAGGTTTTGGCGAACCCTTTGCGCACGCCGTAATCATCGACGGGCCAGACATCCGGCCGGCCAAGATCGAACAGGAGAAGCATCTCAACCGTCCAGCGGCCGATCCCGCGTACCTGTGTGAGGTGCGCGATGATTTCGTCATCGCTCATCCGAAGAAGTGCGCGGCCGGATGGGACTGTGCCATCGATCGTTTTTGCAGCGAGATCCTTTAACGCTGCGGTTTTGGCGCGCGAAAGACCGGCGCCACGAAGCAGATCGTCCGGCGTTGCCAGCACTCTTTTCGGATCGAGCCATTTTCTTTTGGGATAAAGCACACGGACGCGGGCCCAAATCGTCGCAGCGGCTTTTCCGTTTAGTTGCTGGTAGGCGATCGATTCCGCCAGCGCGTCAAATGGACGGATTGCAACGGCTGGCTTGATTTCATACCGCCGCGAACGCGCAATCAGCGCGGCCATACGTGTTTCGCTCGCGCTGAGATGTTGATGGGCGTGATCGTGATTCATAAAGAGGCGAGCGTAAGTAAAATGACGAATGCCGAATGTCGAATGCTGAATTAATGACGAATGAGGAAACGTCGGTTGCCGGATGCCGCAGCGCGCCATGTTCATCGCCCTTGCCGAACCAATCCTTTTCAGTTTGGTGATTGCCATGGACACGCAACTCACCTGGTATGGCCAGTCGGCTTTCAAGATCGTAACGCCGGGCGGAAAAGTTCTGCTCGTCGATCCGTGGCTGACGAATCCCGTTTTCGAAAAAGGCGCGGAGGAGGTCGACGTGCTCGAACGTGTCGATCTTGTTCTGGTTACACATGGACATTCTGATCACGTGGGAAATGCGGTGGAGATCGGGAAAAAGACACGCGCGAAACTCGTAGCGACATTCGATCTATCGGCCGCGATGGTTACCGCGCTAGGTTATCCGACTGAGCTGGCTGATATTGAAACTACCGGCCACATGGGTGGTACGCTGACTCTGCTTGGAGGCGAAATCGCCGTTACGTTCGTGCCGGCGTGGCATGGTTCCGGAGTTTCCAAGGAGGAAACCGCACCGTCGGTTTACGGCGGCAATCCCGCCGGATTGGTGATCGCGATTCGCGGCGGCCCCACAATTTATCATACTGGCGACACGGATTTGTTTTCCGAC